>WRMM01000221.1 GCA_009777135.1 Candidatus Fibrimonadales bacterium | reverse complement strand
GCTCATGCTAGACAGCCGCATAACAAGCGAGCACTACGGGGCAAAGATCCAAAAATCCTTGCCAGACCTCAAAAGCCTAAGCCACAGAATATTCTCAACGGGATTTTTTTGAAATTCCCTAAACCCCATACCCCATACCCCATACCCTAAACCCAAAGCAAGTAAATCAGCATTTACTATATTAATGTGCAAACAATTTAAACAAAGAGGTTTTTTATGTCCATTAAAGTAGGTATAAACGGGTTCGGCCGCATTGGGCGGATGGTTTTCCGTGCTGCTGTGCAAAATTTTTCCAACGATATTGAAATCGTGGGAATTAACGATTTGCTGGAGCCTGACTATCTGGCTTATATGCTTAAATACGATTCCGTTCATGGCCGTTTCTGTGGCGATGTTAGCGTAGAAGGCAATAATTTGGTGGTAAACGGCAAGAAAATTCGCCTTACCGCAGAAAGAGACCCTGCAGCTCTGAAATGGGGCGATGTCAATGCAAATGTGGTTGTTGAATCCACAGGCTTGTTCTTGACAAAAGAGGCCGATGGCAATAAGCCCGGCGCAGATGCTCACATCAAAGCTGGCGCAAAAAAAGTTATTATGAGCGCGCCTTCCAAAGATGATACTCCGATGTTTGTTTATGGCGTAAACCACAAAACATACTCCGGCCAAACAATCATTTCAAATGCAAGCTGCACAACAAACTGCCTTGCTCCGCTCGCAAAAGTTATTAACGATAAATTCGGCATTGAAAAAGGCCTTATGACCACAGTTCACGCTGCAACCGCAACACAGAAAACCGTTGATGGTCCTTCCAGCAAAGACTGGCGCGGCGGTCGCGGAATTTTGGAAAACATTATTCCTTCCAGCACTGGCGCTGCAAAAGCTGTGGGCGTTGTTATACCCGAGCTGAACAAAAAACTCACCGGCATGGCTTTCCGCGTTCCAACCTCCAACGTTTCCGTTGTGGATTTAACCGCTGTTCTCAAAACGGCAGCCAGCTACGACGATATTAAAGCTGCTATCAAAGCTGCTAGCGAAGGCGAATTGAAAGGCATTCTTGGCTATACCGAAGACGCTGTTGTTTCCACAGATTTTGTTGGCTGCGCTTTGACTTCTATCTTTGATGCGAAAGCAGGCATTATGCTTGATTCCAACTTTGTTAAACTGGTTAGCTGGTACGACAATGAATGGGGCTACAGCAATAAAGTGCTGGAAATGGCAAAGGTTATTGGATAATTTAAAACTCCGCAGTCAATGTCATTGACTGCGTTATTGTAACTATTCGCTCTGCGTTCGTATTTCCGTCGCTCCATTTTTTGAAAGCTGTTCCGCCGTTTGGAACGGCTTTTATTGTTACTGGAACTGTAGGGTAAGCATTGAATGTTGCGCTTGCATTTGGTATATGCAGATTATGAACCAGAATTTTGCCGTTGCCATTGACTGAAAGGGTAAGATTCACAGGGGTGCCTAAACCAAAAAATTCCTCAATCTCTGTTTGCATTTGGGCAGAACGATTCATGCCGAAATTTCTAATCTTTGTGAGTTCCGCACTCATTGTGCTGGCATTTAAATTCCATCTTTTTTGGTCTAATGGGATTTCATTTGCGATAGGGGTCATTAAAGCATTGATTCTAGCTTCAACTCTTGCGGGCGTAAAATATGTGGCAAGCAAAAGCGAAAAGCGGTTTATAAAAGCATTTCTGTAATTTTGATTTTCCAAAAGTTTGCGAAGAATCAAAGTTGAATGAGGCGGGTTGGGCCAATCCGGACCATTTGGCTCAGTTGCAAAGTCCAGCATTTTAACGCTTGGATTTTCATTGATGCTGCCAAAGCCAAAATCCGTGTCGTATAAAAACCACTTCCATTTTGAAAGAGGCCTATTTGAACGCCATCTTTTCAGGTTATTCCCTGGCCAATCTTTGTTTGCAAAATAAATTTCGCTTTGCATATAATTTGTGTAATTATCAACATCAATGCGTCTTTCCAGCTGACTTAAATTTTCATCATTTAGCGTTACGTTGCCAAGCCAGCGCAAAATATCTTGATAATCAGCATCTGAACCGCGACTAACCTCATTGTTGCCTTTTACCAAATCTATGAAATCTTCATCTATATCATGGTTGGTTTCAAAATAATCGCCGTTGGAACGTTCCCGCAAATTGTGAATGCCAAAATATTCTCCGTTGTAATATACAATCACGGAGCGGCCTTTCTGGTAATCTATTCCCAAGCCTTCCGTGAGCGAAGTCATAAGCATGTCTCGAATATAGTCTTTGCCAAAATTGTTGCCGTTGTTTCGCAAAAGAAACCATTTGAATTTTGTTAAATTAGGATGTTCGGGAAGCAAAGAGTATTTTAAATTCTTTTGCCCATACTTTTCCTTAAAGCCAATGGCAACGGATTTTTTTGGATGCCCTCTGCTGTAATTGCCAAAAATCTGAATTCCCGCTGGATAACTCCATGCGAGCCTTGCTCCGCTTTCAAAAAAATCTATTTGAATAGGAAGCTGGGTATCTTCCCAATAATTTGCGCCATAATGCGGACTGTTGGGGCTGGCATCTGGTCCCATTGAGTATAGCCCCGTTACAGGGTCAAACATGTCTTTTGGATCTACAGCTATGGAAACAACAGGCAAATCGGGCAATCGCTCGCCAATAATATAAGTTCGCAAAATAGGTTCGCTTGGGTACGCTCCGCTTTTGAATTGAGCGCAACGCATAATTGCAGTTTTTGTTAAATTCAAAACAGAGCCTGATTTTAGCGTGCTGTTTTCGCTAGGGACTGCTCCGCTTGTGTCGCAGTGAATAATTCCTCGCTCTGTTTCTGGCGGCAATGCAAAAGAAAGCTCTTTTTCAAAATAACCGCTTCTTGGAATGCTTGTTGCTACGGGTGGCTGTGCTTGCTCAGCGTAGATTTCATTTGAGTTTGCGGAATTTGGCGTTGGCGGTTTGCTGAGCGCCCATTTGCCGTTTTCAAAATCTTTTGCAAAAGATAATCCTAGAACTTCCGCAGGGTAGGCAACGGAATCTCTTATTTGCTGCAAGTCATCCATTAAAAATAATTTTCCGCCGCTTCTGCTCAATTCAAAAGATGCGTGAACATCGCTTCCTCTTTTATGGGCAATTATGGAATTAAAGGAAAAATTTATTGTTCCGTAAAAATTTGCGGTGTTTGAAAAGCGGAGTCCGTAAATTTTTTTCAAATTCGGAAAATCGCTGCTAGGCGGCAATTCTATTGTATATAAATCATTTTCTATTCCTGTGCCTGTTATAACCGCAGGCCAGGACTGCCAGTCATCCATGCCTTCTTGCGCAATGCGAACTTCAAGTTTGGAATTTTTGCTCAAATAGCCTCTTAGCAAAATTTGATTGGTTTGGGAAAGATCCCTGTTTGAAAAATTCAACATAACTACTGCGCTAGACCAATTAAATGCAGGCGAATTATCCATTGTTTTAAGCGTCCCAGAAAGCAGTCCCGTACTTTTGGAAAAACTATGCAGCGCTGTGCTTTTTCCTGGTGGATCGCCTTGAATGTCTGCCCAAGCCCAAGCATTAACCGCAACATTTATTAAGTCTATGCTATCGCTTGGAGGATTCAAGTTTGGCTTATCTCTTCCAGAAAGAAACACCACTAAATAACTGTGCGGCTGAACAACAACCTCGTCAAAAGTCCACAGAATTCTTTTAGCATCATTTGTCAAGGAATATCCTTTAAGGTTAACAGCGTATTCTGCAGGGTTGTAAAATTCCACCCAGCCAGGTTTATCGTCGAATTCATCTTTGTAATCTGTGTTTGCCGCATAAATTTCGCTGAATATAACTGGCGGGCTGCCTGCAAAAACAGGTCTGTCTTCGTTGTTTGAAGAATTGTTGGTGCAAGAAATAATTGCCTGAATCCAGATTATCAGGATTAGAAAATTGACAGTATGTTTGCAGCTTGCCATTTAAAAGTTAGCTGTTAAAGTTGTTTCTTGCGTTATTGTAACTATTCGTTCTGCATTCGTATAGCCATCGCTCCAGTTTTTGAACCCTGCACCCTCGGCTTTTATTGTTATGGGAACGCT
>WRMM01000220.1 GCA_009777135.1 Candidatus Fibrimonadales bacterium | reverse complement strand
AGGTTAATTCTTTAATTGTAACCAGTTTGTTGGCAAGCGCAAACAATGTGCCCAAATCCAGCTTTGTGTCAAAAACAAAATTGTTTAGCTTGGGCTGTTTGGATGTTAAATCGCTTGCATCAAGCAAAATATTGGTTTGCTGCCCTGCTAGCGCAAATGCAAAGGGTTTAATGTTAACTGTATTTTCTGTGAATGCAATATTGCCTGTTAAACCGCTGAGACCTGCTGGCAAATCGCTATGGCCAACTGAAATATTATCCAAAACCAAATTTCCGCTAACAGGCAATTTATCCGGAGTTATCGCTCCTTTAACCGCAGCATTAAAGGCTAAGGTTCCGCCTGCGCTTACCTTTGGAATTTCAGGGTTTATCCCTGCAGGAATTTCTTTTATCAATTTAGCCAAATCTATTTGATTGGATTCAATTTTCAAATCTGCAATCTTTATATCTTCCAAAAATTTGTTAACCGTTCCGCTTGCATTTACGGTTACGGATTGCAAACCTGCTGAGAAATGCTGAATATTCAAATATTGCAAGCGCAAATTTCCAGCCAAATCCGTTTTCAAAAATATGCTTATATCTCCCTTGCGAACCCCAGACCCCGCATCCTCTATGGAAATATCTTTTAAGGTCAAAGCCAGCGATGCTTTTATGTTTTCAAGGGTTTTATCCAGCGAAAGACCTGTTTTCAAGTTTATGCTTCCCAAAACCATTTTGCTCTTTTGAGCGCGGTCGTTGTAAATCACCTTTGCATTTTTAATTTCAAATGAGTTCAGAGCTATTGACCCAGGCAGCTCTATTTTTGACAAGTCCAGTTTTGAAGTGTCTTTAGCCACTTCTTTTTTTGTGGTATCCGGTTCGCCGCCCAAGCCGTCTATGGAGGTTCTGCCATCTGGCATAACTTCGTAAAGAAGGCTCATATTTTCAAAGGAAATTTTGTCTATTGCAACTTGAAAAAGCAAAAGCTTTGCCAAGTCTATCCTTACCACAGCCAAGGGCACTTCCAAAAAGGGGTCTTTGCTAAACCCGTTGCCTGGATTGTTCGCAATTTTTAAACCCTCTATCTTGACCCCAAGAGGCCATAGTTTTATGCCTGCATTGCCAATGGAAACCTCTCTTTTAAGAGCATCAGTGGCTTCTTTTTCCACAATTGCCTTGATTTTTTCAGGCGGAAACTGGCTTTTGACAACAAAAAACGCTGCTACCAGCGCAAACACAAAGATTGCAAACGCAATACCGAGAATTTTGATAAGTTTTTTCATGGTATATAATATAGAAAATCACTGGCATTCATCGCATTTTCTGCCGAAAAGCTTGGATAAACGGCGGATAAATCGCCCTAGAGCGTAAGTTTTATAAACCGCTTTGCCTCTGTAAGAATCTGGGAGCATCCAAAAAAAATCCTTGATTCTAGGAACTTCTCTCTCCAGCCTTTCTATTGCCTCTTTGCCGTATAATACTTCGCCGTTTGAAACCAACTTAAACTCTTTAGCTTGCTCACCCTGCGGCAAAGGGATAATTTCCACTTCATCGCTTAAATGCTTTTGCAGCAACTTGGCAAAAGAACGGCAAACCGGGCAGCCAAGATCAAAATATAATTCGTCTTTGCTCATTTAGTCCGTTTCTTTATTTTCTTTGTTTTCATGCTACTTTTTTTAGATAAAGATGTTCTTGAAACTCCCTAAGCTGTCTTTCTCCTTCTTCACCGTCATTGGCAGTGACTCGGACACAATAAAAAGGGTTTTTGTCCGCTGCATTTTGATTGATCAAATCTCTAATCAATGCGGCGTGCTCTTGATTTGCACAAAAAACAATTGCTTTTTCATTCTGATTAGAATCTTCTAAAAATATTTTAACCCTTTTAGTTTCTCGTTCAACAATTTCTATACTACGGTTGAAATCTTTTTCTTCGTAAAGTTTTCCTTCTTCGATTTCGCCTTCTATAACGGTGTCGTCTGATGTATAACGATAATCGTCTAATGTAGTTTTAATCCGCTTTACTTTGAACGGTGTTAAAAAACCGTCATTTATTCCGTCTTTAAGCGAATAGACATAAACAGGCTCGCCAAAATAGCGGTAGGTATCAACATTGTCTTTTCGTTTGGGCGTTGCTGTTAACCCCAACTGCACAGCAGGAGCAAAATAATCCAAAATGCCCCGCCAGTTGCTTTCATCATTCGCTCCGCCTCGGTGGCACTCGTCTATAATAATAAAATCAAAATAATCCGCAGGGTATTCGCCAAAATAAGGAGCAGGTTTACCCTCGCTATCTATACCGGACATAAAGGTTTGAAAAATCGTAAAGAAAATACTGCCGTTCGTTGGAACTTTGCCTTTCTTTTTTATTTCATCCGGTTTTATACGGACAAGCGCATCTTCGGGAAATGCCGAAAACGAGTTAAAAGCCTGATTTGCTAAAATGTTACGGTCTGCTAGAAATAAAATACGAGGCCGTCTGCTGCCATCCCGTTTTAAGTTCCAGCGGGTTTGAAACAATTTCCACGCAACCTGAAAAGCAATTGCCGTTTTTCCTGTTCCTGTGGCAAGAGTGAGCAGGATTCTATCCTTGTTTTGCGCTATGGCTTCTACTGTTTTTTGTACGGCTATTTCCTGATAATAACGAGGCTGCCAGCTTCCGCTTTTGTCTTCGAACGGAATATCGGCAAATTTTTCTCTCCATTGGTTTTGAGTGGAAAAAGTTTTATTCCAAAGTTCGTCCGGGCTTAAGTATTCTGCAACCAAACCTTCCTTGCCTGTTTTCATGCAGATTTGGTAAATCTCTTTTCCGTTTGTACTGTATGTTGTTTCTAACTGTAATTTATCAGCATATTTTTTTGCCTGCATAACGCCTTCGCCCACAGGCAATTCACTGCTTTTAGCCTCTACAACCGCAAGCTTGATGCCTTTGTAAACTAAGACATAATCGGCAATTTCCTTTTTTCCCCTACCGCCAATTTGGATTTTTCCCACACTAATTATAAACTCACGAAGGATTTTTGAACCATCTATTACACCCCAACCAGCGGCTTTTAGGGCAGGGTCGATTAGTTCTGCTCTGGTGTCTGCTTCGTTCAAAATATCCTCCTTTTTGCTAGTCTATAGAGCGCTTTCTATAGATCATTTTACCGTTTTCTTGCAGGTTTTGCTCTATAGAAATCTCGTTTTTTTCATCAATTCTTAACAAAATAGCCCCAAAAAGCACTCTTTATACCCTTTTTGCCATAAAACACCCCCTTCTAAAGCATATTCTATAGAGCATTTACCCGTTTTCTTGCAGGTTTTGCTTTAGAGAGTATTTTGTCCATCTGTTAGCTCCAGCCATTATTAATATATCATTTTCTACCATTTTTTTTAAGATTCTTCTTATTTTAAACTCATTTATTTCCTCTCCTATTCTTTGTTGAATTTCGCCAATACTACTATTTGGATATTCTGTTAAATCCTTGTGGATTAATTCTTCCAAACGGTAATCTTTAATGTTTTTTAAGCTCGTTTTTGTTTTATACTTAATTTTTCTAATATATTCAGGGTTGATGGAATAATAGGTTCCTTTGCCTCTCCCTGTCTTTACTATCAATCCTAAATCAAGTAATCTGCCGTGCCAGTGCCTTAATCCTGGTTCATCACTTTGATTTAAAATATCAGACATTTCTACAGCAGAGCAAGATTGGCGCTGTGCTAATAATCCTAAAAATATTACTTCTTTTTGTTTTAATTCGAATTCGTTACTTGCTTTGTCCATTAATTGAACAATTTCTTTGCTTATAAATTGTTTTTTCACAATAACAGTAACTCTTTCATCTGTTTCTTTAACAATAGGCAAGGGCTTTCCGGATCCTAATAATTTTGCATAAATCAAATCGTAACCACTGCCTTCTTTTTCCATTAAACTCAAATCATAAAAAACTTTCGATAAATGTTCATTCCGTCTAATTGATTGGCTTAAAATGTTCTTTGGGGTAACTCCAAAAGGCAACTTGCCTGGACTGTGAATTTCCATTCTATCTGTAAAAATATTTATGAAAATATCACCTCTTGTGGTATAAGTTCTATGCACCAAAGC
>WRMM01000219.1 GCA_009777135.1 Candidatus Fibrimonadales bacterium | reverse complement strand
TTTTATACTGATGCCATTTATGGTTTTAGCTTTCGGTTTGTTTTCGCAAAGGGGAGCTATTGCTTTAGCCAATACTGGTTCAGCGGTTTTATTTTTGCTTTATTTGGGTTTTTCGCTCTACGGGCTTGAAGAGGCAAGCTTCAATGCAAGCATATTAACTTGGCATGTGAATGGTTTTGGAATTTTGATAAGAGAGCTTCTGCTGCTGTCTTTCTTTTTTGCCTCTCTTTTGAGCGGCAGTTATAATTTGAGGAGCAAATCGGATTTTCTGGGAGCAATGCTGTTTGTTGCCGTTGGCGGAATGCTTGTGGTTTCTGCTGGTGAGCTTATATCCTTGTTTCTTGGCTTGGAGCTTGCAACCATGCCAATGTATTTTTTGGTTGCATGGAACAGACTTTCCTCTAAAGGCTCGGAAGCAGCTCTAAAATATGTTATGATAGGCTCAATAGCAACCGCAGTGCTGATGTTTGGCATTGGCTATCTATACGGCTTTGCCGGCTCGCTTGCTTACGCAGACATTTCCAATGCAGTGCGCAACATTACCGAGGCTGATTTTAACTTATTGCTAATAGC
Organism: Candidatus Fibrimonadales bacterium; assembly: GCA_009777135.1. Classification (GTDB taxonomy): domain Bacteria; phylum Fibrobacterota; class Fibrobacteria; order Fibrobacterales; family Fibrobacteraceae; genus Fibrimonas. The sequence continues at coordinate 3,533 of WRMM01000219.1, read as the reverse complement.
GGTGCTTTTTATTGTGGTTGGCGTTGGCTTTAAACTCTCTCTGTTCCCATTTCACGCTTGGGCGCCAGATGTTTACGAAGGAGCGCCTACTCCAATAACAGCCTATCTTTCCGTAACCTCAAAAGCCACGGCGCTTGTATTTTTGAGCGTTCTGGTTTATGGCCCTCTAGCGGAGCTAGGCTCTGTGTTCCAGTTCATATTCTCAACGCTTGCAATGGTAACCATATTCATTGGCAATTTGGGAGCGCTGAAACAAAGCAGGCTGCGCAGATTTATGGCATACAGCTCAATTGCGCAAGCTGGGTACATTTTAATAGGCTTGTGCGGCGATGTTCGCCTTGGAGCATCTTCATTCATTTATTACCTGTTTCTTTACGCCTTTTCAAACTACCTAATGTTCTTTTTAATCAGCATAATAGGCAAAACCCGCACGGAAAGTTTTGATTCTCTCAGAGGGCTTTCAAAGCAAAGCCCGTTGCTTGCTGCTTTATTTGCGCTCAGCGCATTTAGTTTGGCTGGCATTCCTCCCCTTGCTGGCTTTATCGGCAAATGGATGGTATTTGCCAGCGCTGCTTCCGAAGGGCATTATATACTCATCAGTTTTGCAGCCATAAATAGCGTTATAGCTTTATATTATTATTTGCAGATAGTGAAAGCTGCATGGGTCAGTGAAGGCGGTGAGCATTTGCCGCCAGTACATGTTCATCTGTGGCAAAAAATAACGCTTATGCTTTTAGGCATGGCTGTTTTGTTTTTTGGCGTTGCCCCATTGCTGCATTCATATATTTACAGTTTAGCTTGGTAGAGACATGTCAAAAATTAAAGAATTGCTGTTCAGGCGTTTTAGCCTGCTTGCAGGATTGCTTGCTTTGGCTTCAATTCTTGTTCTCTCTTATTTTTACTATCGCTTGCAAGCAGATACCCCTTTTTCTTATGAGCATCTGATTTACAACATTTTTGAATATAGGGTGCTTGATTCCAGAATATATATCTTTAGCAAGCCAGAGCAAATAAACTATGCCGCAACCAGAGACAACCTGATTTTTCAGCAATCTCTTATTGCATCCATAGAGGAGCAGTTTTACAATTTGTACCATAGGGAGATTAAGGTTCCAAATCCAGAAGCCATTTTTGAAATTAAAACAAGCATAAATCTAAGAATGCGCTGGCTGGAATCATGTTTAGAAGAAAATGCATGCAATATTGAAGACTGGCATAAAAATCAAGACAGGGCATGGATGGCAAGCGAAGCTTTGCTTACGGATTTTTACAACCTGCTATGGGAACAAGAAGAGGCGCGATCCAAAAATCTGAGAATATTTTACATATTATCGGTGATGCTTCTGCTCTCCACGCTTTTCTTTGCAGCAAAGAAAAAGTGATTAATCGCCTTCCGTTGCAAGCTCTATAATCTTTGCAAACACATTATTTGTGAGCGCATAAATTTCCAAGCCCTCAAAATTGAGAGTGCTGAAAATAATCTTGCCCTTTCCAAACGGCAAAATCTGCAAATCAACGCCGCTTTGCAATTTTCCGTTTTTCAAAGCAACAGAATACACCAGGCTTTTTGCCTCTTTAGCTTCTTGCATGGAAAGGCTTGGCATAATGGCAGAGCAAGTTTTATCCAAAACAGATTTCTCAAAGAATTCATTTTTGAGCGGAGATTTTTTTGGAATGTAGTGCACTGCAATTCCACCTGCTCCAGAAGAATAAAAGCATTCCAAAGCGCAATTAAACGAAGAGCAGCCATTGAACAGCTTAATGTCTTCTGGCACTATATCCGAGATAAAGAGAATTTTTCCGCCCTTAACAGCCGTTGCTACAGACTCCAAAATGGAATTGTCTGCCCAAGAACTGAGAGCAGCCGTGAATAGCACTGGCTTTTTGCCCTTTATCATCTTGATTATTTCTGCAGAGTTTTCTGCAGCATCCAAAAATTCGGATTTTGCGAGCACGCTTTTGATATTAGACGTATCGGTTACCTCAACTGGCTCTTCTATAGAGTAAATTTCTTTTCCGGCGTTTGCAAGCGTTAATTTTAAACGATAAGAACCTGTTTTTTGCGGAGCTTTTATGCTAAGGTCGCCAAGCGGAACAAGCGCATGTTCTGGCGTAGGAAAGCTTTTGCTCTGAGAAACAATGGCTTTCCCCGCTTTGTCTAAGAGCTGCGCGGTTACGTTTGCTTCGCTGAGTCTTTTTTCATTCAGCATGCTCAACTGAAACGAAATGCTTTCATTTTTTGCAATCACCCTTTCCAAACCGCTCATCAACAGCTTGGTGGTAGCGTTCATGTTTTTAATGTTCTCTTCAATGCCTTTGCTCGCTCTGGATTCATCAACTATTCCGCTTAAATCATTTTGGAAATCTGCCCATTCTTCAATAAAATAGCCGCTCACAACGGGGCTGCTTTGCAAATCTTGAATGTTTTGCTCAAACCCTGAAAGCGCAAGCTCGTTTATTTCCTTCGCGGTTTTGCCTGTGATTTTTTCCATTTCTTGCGCAACGCTTTGATTTTTTGCATTGCTCTTTGCAGAGTTGAATAAGCTGTGATTTTTTATGGAAAGCAAAACTTTTCCGTTTTTCTTTATATCGTCTGCAAATTGCTTATAGTTGTCTTGCAGCCAAGCATCGCCAAAGAATGGATCGGGTATAATAAAATCCTCATCTTCTGCAAGCCCATAGCGAGACAAAAACAGAGAAAACGGAACGCCGCCAAACATTCTAAGAGCAAGGCGATGCGAGGAATATGAAACAATATTCCCTTCCGTTACTCCCATAATTTTTCCCGTTGCGCTAAACGTTCTCTCGTGCCCATGTTTAAAGTTTTGGTCGTTGTCTATTGAAACATTGTTTATGTTGCTTATTGCAGGGTGGCAGCTTTCAAGCGTATCTATGCGGCTCAAAAGTTTTGCGCCGTTCTCCAAAATCAATCTGCCGTTGTCGGAACCCAAGACCCATGCTGCCAAAGAAGGATGGCTTGCGCTTTTGCATACAATTTCTGGAGCGATTGCCTTTACAGCTTCCAAGCCCATTTTGCCTGACTGCTCATCGCATATCGGAAATTCCTGGAATACCAGCAATCCAAGCTTGTCGCACAAATCAAGGACTTCTTTGCCAAATGGCGCGCCTCCTGTTCTAACAGCGTTAAAACCTAATTTTTTGATAGCTTCCAAATCGCTTTTTATGCAGGCCTCCCTGTGCCAGCTATATACTATGCCCTGTATTTTGATTATTGAATCATTCAAAAAGAAACTGCCCTGTTTGCAGTCAAACTTTTTAAAACCAAAATTTGATGACATATAATTTGAGCCTTCCAAACGAACTTCTATTGTATATACATTAGGCTCAGCTGCAGACCATAGCTTTATATCCTTGAACCCCAGCTGCAAAGTTGCATTAGTATTTTCTTTTTCCAATTTGAGTTCTTTTTGCAAAAGCGAAACTTCTTGTTTGGGACTGCGAGCAAAAATCTTTATTTTTGCGGAATAATTGCGCGGATTATTGAAGGATAATTTTAAATTTATTTGCCCATG
>WRMM01000218.1 GCA_009777135.1 Candidatus Fibrimonadales bacterium | reverse complement strand
GAAGAAATCATTCCAATAGACCCAGATGCCAAGCCTTTTTTAAATGAAGATGGCACCGCTGACTATAAAAAATGGGACAATATAAGACAAGTAAAGGAAGGCGATATTATATGCACCCGCATTCCGTCAACGTCAGGCATTCCGGGCATAAGCGTGTACGGGCATCCTCTATCGCCAACTCCAGGCGAAGACTATGCTATGCCGGCAGGCATAAATACCAAAGTGATTGATAATGAAACAAAGCTAATAGCTGCCATAAACGGCTTCCTTTACAGAAATGGACGTGATATTTGCGTTGGAGGAGTTTACATAATAAAAGGCGATGTTGACTATAAAACAGGAAACATTGAATACCTTGGCGACGTTCTCGTAAGAGGAAGCGTAATGGCAGATTTTTCAATTGTAGCAGAAGGCAACATATCTGTTGAAGGGAATGTTGAATCTGCGTATTTAGAATCAAAAACGGGCAATATATTCTTAAAAGGCTCTGTTTTTGGCTTAAATAGAGGGCTTATAAAAGCCGTAAAAGATATCCGCGCAGAAAACGTGCAGGATTGCAAGCTCAAAGCCGGCCAAACAATTACGGTCAGAGGGCAAATTCGCAACTGCAAAATTGAAACTAAAAATTTGGAAACACCCAGCGACGGACAAATCATAAGCAGTTCCGTATTTTTCAGTGGGCATGTTCGGTGCGGACAGATAGGCGGAAAAACGGAGTCCTTAAACGAATTTACGCTTGTTGAAAACGAACGCAAAAAATTTAAGGAAGAACTTCAAAGCGCAAACGAACTTTTTATAAAACTGAATAAAGCCATAGAACTTTTGCAAGAAAAGCAATTTGCCATAAAACCTTCAGATACAAGCCCGGAAGCAGAAAACCAGAGAAAACTTCTAGATTCCAAGCTTGCCACCTGCAACAATAGCCGGGAGCAATTGCAAATAAAACGAAAAAAACTAATCAAACTAATAGAAATTATGCCAGATAGAGACGCTTTGATAACCACAAATGTGCTTTCGCCTGCCCTTAAAGTTTCAATATATAATTTTAACAAGGAATTCAAACAGGAATTATCGCGGTTAAAAATTAGCTGGAGAAACGGTGCAATAAGAATGGAGTCTTTGTAAAATTACTATATTGAAATTGGAGACATAAAATATGGCAGAGTGCGTTATAGAAGAAAAAGACGGCTATTTCCAAATTATCAATTTTAATTTGGAAGCTGATGATTTTCATCACATTTTTGAAAAAATAGAAAATGCCTTGAAAATAAAAAAACAAGATGTTCTTTTGTCGCTTGAAACAATTCGCGTGCTTTACAGCTCGCATCTTGCAATACTTGTCAGAATACATCAAATGATGTACAAAAACAGCCTGCGTTTTATAATTTCAGATACCTCTCCAGAAATAAAAAATTTAATGCAAATAACACAGTTAGACAGTATTTTCTCCATCTACGAAACCACGGAAAAATTTAAGAACAGTTTAAAAAATGAACCCGGAATGCAACAGCAAGAAGCTAATTTTGCATGGAATATGGAAAAACAGAATGAAGATACTGCAAAAGTTTTATGCGAAGGAAATATGTTTTCTGGAGAGCAATTGGACAAATTGCAAAACGGCATTGATGATTTTTACAGTATAGTCTTTGATTTTTCAAAACTGCAATCCATGGACTCTGCATCCATAGCATTTTTAGATAAACTTACAGACAATCATACGGTTTCCGTTTTGGGGGCCAATCCAGAACTCATTGAGCAATTTCGCCAAAAATTCATTTACGGTAAAATAAAACTTTTGTGAAAAAATGAGAACTCTGTTTCTTTCGCTGTTCCTTGCAGCTTTAGCTCTGTTGATTATTGCTTTTTTTGTGAAAAAATCAAAACCGGAGCAGGATGCTCAAAGCTATGCAAGGCAAAATCCCCAATGCAACGAGATAAAAATACACTCAGAAAAAAATGACTTGGCAGAGTGTTTTCTGAACTTTGAATCTGCTTTGGATTTTCCAGTAAACCCTCAGGATGTAGATACCCTTTACATTTCAATGGTAAAATTTATAAGCGAAAGATTCCCGAGTGAATTTCCGCTAAGAGTCAAGTATATTTTTTCATTTCCGAACAGAGCAGTGGAATTTGCAGGAATTTCAGGAAAAAGCATAAATATTGCCAAAAATAAAAACTCCGAGTGGAGAGATAAAAACAGTGGCTGCAAATTTCCAGGCATCTGCCCTGTTATGCCGCTAAAGGGTTCCGCTATCCCGCAAAAATTCGCCAAAGAAGACTATAAGGCAGAGCGAATTTTTAGAAATAAATTCAGCTCAATAGGCGAAGCTCCAGTAAATTCGATTTTGCCGGGGAAAATTCTAAAAATTGAAGAAGATTCTCTTTTATCCATAACAATTTATCACGGCGAAAATATATATACAACAACAAGCGGCTTAAGCAGCCTAAGCGAGTATGCACAAGCAGGCGGCATAGTTACCCCAGATATTGCCATTGGCTTTTTGCCGCCAAAAGACACAGCTTTTATTTTCGTGGAAATTCGCCGCAACGGAAAATATGAGCTATGGGATAGGTTCTACGCAGAAAGCAGGGAGTAATAAAGAAGCCTTTTAGCCCCGGCTATGGAATAGCCTTCTTCTTTAAGGTAATGCCGAATTTTTTTCAAGCGATCTATGGATTCTGTATTATAGCGTCTTTGAAGCCCCGCAGTGCGGCTTGGTTTCAGGTAAAAATCAAACTCCTTTTCCCAAAAACGAAGCGTATGCGCCTCAACCTGCAGCATTTTGGCCACATCTCCCACGCGAACTGGAACATCCTCAAACTTAAACGAATTCTGGTATATCATATTCAAGAATATTGCAAAAAGCGTGCCAAAAATTTTCTATATTTCTCTTCCCATCGGAGGATTTGATGACAGATAGACTTAGCAAGCATTTAACAGCTGGCATTGCAGCATTAATAGCTCTAATAACTTATGCAATTACCGTGGCTCCCACTGTGAGCTTTTGGGATTGCGGCGAATTTATAGCCAGCGCCCATACCTTAGGCATTCCGCATCCGCCTGGCAGACCTTTCTTCATTATATTTGTGCGCGCGGTTATGATACTTTTGCCCATGGTAGAGGAAGTTGCCAAAAGAGCTAACTACATATCCGCTTTTGCATCTGCCGCTACAGTCTATTTAACCGTTATTTTTGTTTGGCACCTGTTGTCAAAGCTTGCAAAAAACGCTTCAAGATTTGTTTTTATAACGGGATCCCTGTGTGCTGGCTTGCTGCTGATGTTTTCAAGCACTTTTTGGTTCAATGCCGTAGAAGCCGAAGTATATAATTTAATAATGTTTGTAATATTGCTCAATTCTTACATAGCTTTGCTATACTTAGACAGCAAGGACGAAAGACGCAGAAGCCAATACCTCATATTTATATGCTATTTTGCTTTTCTTGGCATAGGCTTCCATCTTTTTGCCATGCTAACCATACCAGCTATATTCATTCTTATTTTGCTTGCAGAAGAACGCCCGCTCAAAGCCATAATAGACCGCTGGCCTATATGGGTTACAGGCACCGTGCTTTGTTCCGTTGTTTATTCAATTTCAAACTTCTTGACTTTTGCTCTTTTGCTTTTGGCAGTTCTTTTTGTGGCTTGGCTTGCGGCAAAAAAAAGCATATTCCACAGGGATATTTCCATTTCGCTTGCCTTTACAATAGTGGCTCTGCTAGGTTTCAGCACTCATCTTTACATACCAATTCGCTCTTCGCTAAATCCCATAATAGACGAGAACGACCCGGAAATAGTTCTTAGAGATGAAAATGGACGTTTGCAGCTAAAGAATTTGCTCCCCTACAAAACAAACGAAAGCTGGAGCGCATTTTACGATTATCTGGAACGCAAACAATACGGCTCCGAAAGCATGATAACCAGGTCTTTTTACCGCCGATCGCAGTTTGAAAATCAGTTTTTGGTGTTTCCGCACATGGGTTATGGAGGCTATCAGATTGCCCAATACACGCCATTTAAACCTGGAGAGGTAAGCTACCTTCAAGGCGGTTTTTACACGGTAGACCCTGAAATGAACCATCCCGTTGTGCGAGGCTCCATAGAATTTCCAACG
>WRMM01000217.1 GCA_009777135.1 Candidatus Fibrimonadales bacterium | reverse complement strand
GTCGCAGAGGCGACACGCTCTGGCTTGACCCGAACAAATTAGGCAGCGGAGCGCCGTTGCCGGGCATGTGCTCGGGCGGTAGCGGAACTGCGCTGAACTGCTACGGGGCCGTGACTCTGGACCCATATCCAAGCGTGAACGCAATTAAAGTCACCAGAAATACCGCCTTCGGCTTGTCTGGCGGAACCTACAGAGTGTATGCCAAAGTCAAAGACGACCCAAGCAACGCTTCCGTCCTTATCACCAGCTTCACTGTGGATGCAAACACCAGAGCCGTTTGGGGGCATGTTATCCAAGATGATTTTAACAAAACTCCCATTCGCAATTTAGGCCCGCGAGAAAAGAGGACTGTCTCCGGCAAGCGGGTTCCCATAGGCTTTGCCTCAGGCGTTTGGGGATGCGACATTGAGAACCAATTTGGTCAGGATAACTGCCCATTCATAGTGTCTATGGAATCAGCCCAAAACGGCGGAAGCATTGGGCAGCAGGTGAATATCACGCACTCAATGGACAAGGACGTTCCATTCGCCAATCTGAGATTTTACAGAGATGAGGTTGGCGGAGAAGAAGTCAACCCGAATGAAACCTTTACAATAGACCACACCGGATTGCTGGTGCTTTGGGTTGAAGGCAGATATGAGGCCGAAGATGATATTACTCATACTTTGAATGCAGGTTCAGGCGCTCCTTTGATTGTGAAAGTTTATTCGCCACGCATAGTTTATCCCATTCTTGCAGAAATTTTTGACAAAGACGGCGATGGCTTTGGAGATTCTTTGCGCATAACATTTAACAGAAAATTTCCTAATCAAGATTCCTTGCCCAATACGCTTGAAGTTGCTTGGGACCCAAAACTTTCTCCTTTATCTTTTGGGCTGGGTACTAGCACTCCTGAGGCTAATTGGGATTATTGGAACAAAACCCATTCAAATTTCGCGACAAAAGTAGAATCTGATTCCATTTTGGTGATTTATGCCACTAATTCAACATTTAAGTTTAGCGAAAATATCAAAACATATATTGAGCCAGGCTCCACAGCAGAAGTTGTTGCCTACTGGGAAGCATTTGATATAAGCGCAAACATAGAAGACAAAATCCCTGCGATAGTGGTTGAAGCTATTTACGATGGCTTTGGAAGCAGCTCCTGCACCGTAAACAGACCATGCCCGGATATGGCTATGGTAACGCTTTCCGAGCCGGTTAAACAAGCAGAAGGCATATCCGATGCTCAAAATAGAACGCCATTTGCTTATATGCTAAAAAGCCAAGACAAAAACGTTTATGAAGCCTATACCAGAGAGCAAGATTTGCCTTCTATAAAATGGATAAACAATTACACTGCTCTATTAACATACAGCCGATATAATACAGCCAATACTCCTGTGGCAGGCGATTCTGTTCGCTTTGTTTGGGCAGACCTTGGATACCATGCCCTTACGGACTTGGCAGGAAATTTGCCTAATCCAATGGAAAAAGGCAGGCATTTTGAAGCAGGCAACATTACTCCTATAATAGAAACCATATCTCCAAAATTGCAAGCTTCATTTAGCATGCAACCCTTGTTTGGCAATTACTTTCTGATAAACATTGCGGATTTTGGAAAAGATATGCAAAACTCCAAAATTGATGTTTACAATCTAAAAGGAGAACTTGTAAACTCTGTTGCCATAAACTCAAACCAAATGCGAATAAAAGTTCCGGCAAGCGGTCTTTATGTATTTCGGCTAAGCGGGGCAGAAATTGTTCCGCATGTTATAACAGGAGTAGCAAGATAGCCTTTACTTAGATTCATCCAAGTTTTTCTTGTGTTTTTGGGATTCTGAGAAATTTGGATCGGATAGGAGTTTTTTCATTTTTATCAAGTTTCTTTCATCTTCCAAATACTCTTCCGCGCGAGGCTTGGTGTGCGCTACGGGTTTTAGGAGATCTTCAAATTCTTGGTTTCTTTTTCTTTCTTTGTAAAAATCTGCTAAAAAAAGCCGGGTTGCTATATCGCTGGGGTCTAAGCTCAAGGCTTTTTTGTAATGATACTCAACGGAATCTTTATTAACCCAATTTAAAACAACAACCACGCGCGGCAGCACTTGATGCGCCCTGCCTAAAATTTGATGGCCGCGCGCCACGGCTTCTTTGTTGCGTTCTCCTTGCGCAATAAGCATTCTTGCTATTTCTCTTGCTTCCGTAACGCTCCCGGCATTTAAAGCTCTTAGAGGATTAACCGCGCTAGCCCACAAGCTCATATTAACGGAGTACCAGTAGGCAACGTCAGGGCTATTCGGAAATTCTTTCCAAAAAACCTTGCCCTCTGTTCTCGCTTTTTCAAGAACATTATATCTTTCTTTATCGTTTGGAGTTGCAAAACAAGCCCAAAAATAATAAGCCCTCAGCAATTTCCAAGCAGCCTCTTCTCTTTTAGGCTCCTTGAGCGCCAAATTGTAATGCTTTATAGCCTCCTTCACATTCTTATCTTTAGCCATATTGCCATGCGCATTTTCTGCCCTAAGCGAATAAAAAGAATCCCCCAATTGCAAATTTGAACTCTGAGCAAAAGAAAAAGATATTAGAAAGAGTACGCTATACAATAATATCATCTTCACTGCCACGGCCGCTTATTACAATTTCATTGTCAGCTTCCAAGCGACGAACCACATCCACAATTTTTTGCTGAGCTTCTTCAACTTCGCGAAGACGCTTTGGTCCCATGTATTGAATTTCTTCTCTAATCATTTCTGCGGCGCGGTTAGACATATTTGAATAGAACTTGTTTGCAACCTGCTCATTCGCGCTCTTCAACGCAAGAGACAAGTCTTTGGTATCAACCTGCTTTAAAACTGTCTGCATGGCTTTGTCGTCTAATAGAAGCATATCTTCGAATACAAACATAAGAGCTTTGATTTCTGTTGCAAGCTCCGGGTCGTCTCTCTCGAGGGTTCCCAAAATATTTTTTTCAGCGCCTCTATCCACCATATTAAGCATTTCCGCAACGCTCTTTACGCCGCCAACTTCTGCGGTGTCTCCAGTGAACATGGTTTTTAGAATTTGCGACAATTGCTGCTCAACCTGCTGCAAAACTTCTGGGCTTATGCTTTCCATTGTGGCTATGCGAGTTGCAACCTCTACCTGCATGTCTGGGTTAAGGGCAGAAATTGTTGCAGCCGCCTTTTCTGGCCTCATGTGAGCCAAGAGCAGAGCCACAGTCTGAGGGTGTTCCTTGCCCAAAAAGGATATCAGCTGCGCTGGATCCACATTGTCTAGCATGTTGAAGCCAGTGGTGCGAATGTTATTTTGCACCTTTTCCAAAATTTCGCGCGCGCGGCGAGAACCCAGAGACTGCTCCAAAATTTGCTGAGCAAACTCAATGCCGCCTTGATTAACATATTCTTGCGCGCTGCTTATCTGCTGAAATTCCTGCAAAACAAATTCACGCATCTCGGGAGTAACGCCCTCCAAACGGGCAATCTGCGCGGTAAGGGTCTCAACATCCTTTTCGTTCAGCGATTTAAAAACATGGGAGCTTGCTTCATGGCCAAGGGCCACCATCAAAATTGCTGCTTTTTTTGGACCAGGTATATCAAAAACTTTTGCCGGTTTTCTACCCAATTCATTGGTTTTGCCGCTTTCTTTATAAAATTGTCTTGCTGCCACTATTAGAATGTAGTAAATTTACATCGAATTTGGGTCTCGGATACAGCGTACTGAAAGAGCCAGCTGTGATTTGCTTTGATAATGTTCCAGCACATCATCGTGGTCGCCCATGTATTTGTACAGGGCATTGCCACTGCTGTCTTCGGTAACAGTCCACCAATAGCCTTGGAAACCGGAATTTATATAACCTACGCCCATAAACCCGCTGCCAAAACGATATCCGCCCGGCAAAGCATGAAATTCAAAAGCATCCGTGCCATTCCATGCTTTGGCTCTAAGATTTCTGCCCAAGCTGCCAGTTTCCTTTTTCAAATCGTTCCATTCAAAGCGGTTGGGAAGGCGCCAGCCTTCAGGGCAAACTTTTTTTGCCGTGTTCCAATCGTATAAACGGCCATATCTTTCGCAATTAATTTCCTTATTTTCATAGCACCAAGAATTACCTTTTTTGTGGTTGAGATTCTTTGTCATCCACACATA
>WRMM01000216.1 GCA_009777135.1 Candidatus Fibrimonadales bacterium | reverse complement strand
GACATGTGGAGCTGCATTGGCTGGGACATGGGACATGATATTTAAAAATCATGTCCCAAATAACGTAGATTTGCACATCGCTTGTCCCATGTTCCTTGTCCCCAGCAAAGTAAATTTACTATATTTATCCCAATGTTTCGCGCAATTATAGCAATGTTTATTATCGCGCTTGTTTCTTGCTCAAGCACTGGGCAGCAAGCCGGGCTGCAACAGTATCCTATCGTTGTTAGGGACACTGTTCATAATGTTCGCACAGACACGCTGAAAATAACCGACAGCATTTTTGTGAGGCAAACGGAATCCTTTAAAACCCTGCAAAAAAGCATAGATTCCCTGATTGCGAGAAGAGAAACCGAAAAAGCCGTAGAATTGCTGAAACAGCAGGTTCAATACCACAACAATTTAGACCAATTGGGGTTTCGCACTTTGCAGCTTGCAAGCTTGCTTCATCAAACAGGGCATAGCGCAGAGGCTCTTGCCATTTTGGAGAGTTTTGCAGTATATAAACCTGCCATAAATTTTTGGATAGACAGCGCAAATACTTTATATGACAACATTATAACGGCAAATAAAAGCGTGGATAACACAGGTTTGGATTCCGCTAAATTAGAAACAATAAATTCCTTGACCGCTCAAATTCGCAATTTGAAAAACGCAAGAGCAAACCCTGATTTTATAATGATTTTCGCAGACAGCTTGCGCTCCCTTGCCCCAGGCGACTCTATTTTAATCTGGCTGGAAAAACAACTGCCATCCGAAACCGAAAGTTCCGATTCTTTTTGCGAAGAGCAGAGAAAAATTGCCGCAGAAAAATTTGCCGCCTCGCGCAGAAACCAAACAAGAGCAAACGCATTGCTAGGCGAAGCAATCGAAGCCTTGGACAAATGCCTTGCAAAAACCCCCTCCGTAGATATGAGAAAAAAAGTTCAGCAAAACAAAGACGTGCTGGAGAAGGAGAGACGTTAACTATGAACAATGGTTTGAATATCCTGAAAATCCTAATAATCGGGAGTATCGGGATTCTGACTTCTTGCGCTCCCTTGAGGCCGATTGCGCCGGAGCAAGAGAAAAGGAGAGTTGAAACAAACCAGAATAGAGATTTAAAAAAAGTTACCGGAATAGATGCTTGGGACAGGGTTCTTTATCCTTGGATTGGCACTCCGTATTTGCTTGGCGGAACTTCTAAAAACGGAACGGATTGCAGCGGATTCACCTCTGGCGTTTATAGAGAAAAAGAGGGAATTTATTTGCCCAGAACATCTGGGGATCAGTCTAAAACAGGAAAGTCTGTGAGCCAAAGAAATTTGAAAGTTGGAGATTTGATTTACTTTGGCGAAAAATCCAAAGTGAACCATGTTGGAATTTATGTAGGCAATGGGGATTTTATTCATGCAAGCACGTCAAAGGGCGTTACGGTAACTCCTCTTTCTGATAGCTATTGGAAACCGCGATATATGGGAGCTAGGAGAATTTTATGACCAATAAATTTATTTTGCAGGTTCTGTGCCCCGACCAAAGCGGTCTTATAGCGGCTTTTACGCAAGGCATAGCTCAAACCGGAGCAAATATTCTGGATTTAACGCAGCACACAGCAAGAGATATAAACATGTTTTTTCTGCGCGCTTTTATTGAATGCGAGAGCGAGGCAATTCCAAAGATAAAGGAGCATTTTTCAAGCATGGAAAAAGAAAAATCCATGCATTGGTCTTTGCACAACGCAAAGCACAAAACAAAGCTTGCTCTTTTTGGCTCCACCACCAACCATTGCGTTTACGAGCTTCTCCTCTCTCACAAAGACGGTATGCTGCCCTGCGAATGGACTTGCTTGATTTCCAACCACACCGTTTTGGAACCTATCGCAAGAGCCTTTGATTTACCTTTCTTTTTGGTTCCGAGCGATATTCCAAAACCTGAGCAAGAAAAAAGATTCAACGAAATTCTCCACGCTTCAAAAACAGAGGGCATGGTTCTGGCTCGCTACATGCAAATTTTGAGCGAGGAATTTACGGAAACTTGGAAGCATCGCATAATAAACATTCACCACGGATTTTTGCCAGCGTTCAAGGGTGCAAAGCCCTACCATCAGGCGTGGGCAAAGGGCGTTAAAATAATCGGAGCCACCGCTCATTTTGCCACCGCAGATTTGGACCAAGGTCCTATTATTTGGCAAAGCGTTCAGCAGGTAGCAGACACTGGGAGCATTAAGCAATTTATTCAAATTGGCAAGGAAGTGGAAAAGCGGACATTGCTGTACGCATTGAAATTATGGTTGGAGCACAGGGTATTTTTGTGCGGGGACAGGACGTTTGTGCTGTAGGACTATAGCGAATGCTTGCCCTTAGCCATTCTCTTCAGCTTTCCCACATTTACCGCTTTGTCTGCCATGGACATTTTATCCGTGAACAGAACGCCGTTTAGATGATCTATCTCGTGCTGGATGCAACGTGCTAATTTGCCCGATACTTCTCGCATTTCAATGGACTGGCCTTTTTCGTTTGTGTAGGTTAAACGCACTCGGCTTGGGCGAGAAATTTTTGCCCAAATGTCTGGCACGGAAAGGCAGCCTTCTTCGTCTAATTCCAAGGGATTATCGCCTTCTTCTGCTTGAACTTCGGGGTTGAAAAATATAATGGGATTGCGTTCCTCTTCTTCTTTTGAAAGGTCAATCACAAACAGGCGAATATTTTTGCCTACTTGCGGAGCAGCTAAACCTATGCCGTTGGCTTTATACATTGTTTCAAGCATATTGCGAGCCAGCTCCAAAAGCTCTGGAGTTATTTCTGCAATAGGCTCGGATTTTTTTCTCAAAACCGCAGAGCCATAAGTGCTAAGGGGAAGCGTCACTTCTTTTCTGCCTCGCGCTTTTCGGAATCCGCCTCCAACAGCTTGACAACAGCTGCTTTTTCAAAGTCAATTTTTGTATCGCCAGTTTTAATGCAAACAAAACGATCGTCTATATGCGAAACTGTGCCTATAATGCCGGCTATAGTGAGAACTTTGTCGCCCTTTTTCAAAGAAGTGCGCATTTCTTCTATTTTCTTGTTTTCCTTTTGTTTTGGCAGTATAAAGAATATATACATCACCACAAACATGAGTATAAACGGCAAGAATGTGAACAGCGGCGAAGCCTGAGGAGCCTGTTCCTCCGCCATAGCGAAGATTGGCAACATCATTAGAATTGCTATTATTTTCATTTTGAAATCCCTTTTATGTGTGGAAGGTAAATATAGAAATTTAAAATATCTCCAATTGCAACAATGCCCACATAAGGTCAACGCATCACTATTGCCCCTACGGTGTTTATCGTAGGGGCAAAGGGTATGTTTTTACATTACGTCATATAACCATTAGATATCTTGCATGCCCATGAGAACGCATACAGATTGGCCCATCATCTGTGCTGCTTGAGCCATCTCTGCGATATCTTTGTAAAGATTAAATTTTCCTTCAAAATTCATTCCTTCAAATGGAGCAACTATTTTGCAAGTTAGAGAGGCACCGCCTGGACATTTATTTACAATCTTTCCATTATTGCTGGTACAATCTTCTTTAAATTTTGCTAAAGCTGCAGCAGAAACGGTAAGCTCTGAACAAGCCTTTCCAGTATCTGCATCTTCATTTTCGCATGCAATGTTTGTGCCTGAGCCACCGCTTTTGGCTGCATTATCCGCCTTTGCAGGACTCTCTGTCTTTGCAGAGCCATCTTCTTTTACTGTCTTGTTGCTGCTGCCATCGTCGCGACAAGCAGAAAGTGTGATGAATGCCGACGCAATGGCGATGGCTGAGATTGTTTTGACTATTTTGTTCATAAAGAACTCCTTTTTTAAATTTTGCCTACTCTTTTATCCGATTTTCAGCTTTCCTCGCGTGTCAAAAAAGGATGGTTTTTTGATGTATTTTTTACCCCTAAAAATTTGACAAAAACACAGTTTTTTTCTATATTTAGGGAGTGTCAATAAAGGATCCTTTTTTGAGAAAAGCAATTTTTCCTATCTTTATCCGATGATATACGGCTATGTAAGGGTGTCAACAACTCAGCAGAATGTTGAAAATGGGAGGTTTGAGATAGCTAATTTCGCTGAAAAAAGCGGTTTTGTAATAATTGCAACGGAAATCTCCCGGCTT
>WRMM01000215.1 GCA_009777135.1 Candidatus Fibrimonadales bacterium | reverse complement strand
TTGTTTTCATTTTTTCAATAGCTTCCAATATCAACTTATTCTCAAGTGCTATCATACATTTTTTATTGCCTTCATAGAGTATAACATTGTCGTTAAGGTTTATATTAGGAATATAAACAAGTTTCCATTCACTCATAAACAAACCAACTGCTTCATTCTCAGCACCAACATTCTTCCATCCGCTTTCTACAGCCTTTGGATTTACAACAGAAACATTCATAAACATCCCTAAAATACACCAAACATAATATGCGAATATAGTAAAGTAAAAGTCTTAGGATGCTGATTTATTCGCTTTGGCTTTGGGATTTGAGCAATTTCACAAAAAACGGCTTAAATTCGCTAAAAAGGGCATATTTTCCCACCACGCTGCCAACCCCCAAAGCCACCCCCGCAAGGTCAAACCTCCCATCTCTAAAAAAGCAAACCACTTCCCACCCACCCGAAACCTTTCAAACTCACCCTTTGGGTATAAGGCTAGCTTCGCAGATGCTCCCAAACGTTGAATAATGCCTATACCAGTGGCTAACAGTTTTCGCATTGCGGTGAAAATCTATAGGATGCTGATTTACTACGCTTGGGAGTGGCTAGTAGGGAATGCTCCCAAGCATTGAGTTAATCATTGCTTACTATATACCTGCCTGTGCATTCATATCAAGATAGGATTAATAAGGACTACATAGGGATAAGTCTGTCCCATTGTTTCGGGAAGCAAAATAGCTTGCGAATTTTCTCTCTGGTTTATACTATTTTCTATCTTTATAGCTATGACAAATTCTTTTACTCCGCAAGGCTGGACATCGCCCTTTTTTACAAAAGAGGCATATAGCAAATATTTGGAAGAAAGCGAATATGTTCACAATGACAAGCTTCGCCCAGAGGGTCAAGATATTTTCGACTGGCTGACGGAAGATAAAAAAATCCTCGATATGGGCGCAGACGGAATGACAATGAAAGATACTTTAGCGATGTTAAAATAGTTATGGCAAACAAACCGACAGATTTTCCAATATTTACAGAGTTAAGCGAAATAGAAATTCAAGCAAGAATAGAAAAACTTGCTAAGCCCAGAAACCATACAAACAATTTACTACGCTTTTCGTTACCGAGATTTGAGTAAAGAAGCAGTTATGGTAATATCAAAAAGTTTAGTGGGATGATATTTTGTAAAAATTCCCACTCCCAAACCAGCAAATCAGCGTTTTTTACTGTAATCAAATTGTATAGTTAAGGGGGTTTGCGACGTAGCTAATTTCTTGGTTCAATTAATAATTAAGAATGGTTATGCAAATGTCCCATGTCCCAGAGCATTAAGTTTGACTTGTGCAAACGTGCAGCAGCATTTACTATATTTATAGGCGAGGAATTTTTTATGACAGATAAGGAACTAAAAGATTTAGTTGCAAGTTTAGCCTTGGACCGCAAGGAAGAGCGCAAAGCATTAGCTGCGTACCGCAAAGAATTAGCTGCTGAACGCAAGGAATTAGCTACGGAGCGCAGGAAAGAAGCTGCGGAGCGTGAAAAGGAACGTGAAAAAGAGCGCAAGGAACTAGCTGCGTTGCAAAATAAAACAGAGCGCAGCATGGAAGACTTGATTAAAACTGTGAAGGACGTAACCAAAAGAATGGACGATTTCGGCCTAAGCGACAACGCCGGCCACCACGCAGAGCAATTCTTTCAAAGTGCGTTTCGTGAAAAACTGGAATTCGGCCATGTTAAATACAACGAAATGATAGGCAATTTGAGCTACAAAGACGGCAAAGACGAAATAGAATTTGATGTTGTTTTGCTAAATGGCAACAGCATAGCTTTAATTGAGGTAAAAAACAGAATACATCCCAGTTTTGTAAATGATTTTGCAGAAAACAGAATAAAGAAATTCAGAAAGTATTTTCCGAGATTCAAAAACTACGCAGCCTATCTTGGCATAGCAGGCTTTTCTTTCAGCGATGAAGTTGTAGCCAGAGCAAGCGCTTATGGCATAGGCATAATCGGGCAAAAAGGCGATTCTGTGGAAGTGAAGGGAAAGCTAAATGCTTACGTTTGAGCCTCATGTTATTCGAATGCTTCCCAGCCAATGTAGCTCCGCATATCGCTTGTCCCATGCTCCAGAGCATTAAATTTGAATTAATCAGCATTTAGCTTTACTATATTAACCTCCATGCTATCACTCGCTCATGTTTGTTTGAATGTAAAGAATTTGGAACGCTCAATGGAGTATTACCAGAAATTGGGTTTTAAGCCGAAATTCAAGTTTACCAGAAATGGACGGCATTACGGACATTATCTTGAAATTTGCCCAAACCATTACATAGAGCTATTTGAAGACCCCGATATGGACGCTCCACTGAACACAGGCATTGTGCATTTTTGCCTTGAATGCCAAGACTTGGATGCCTTGATTAGCGAGCTTGATTCAAAGGGTATTTCATACACAAATAAAAAACTGGGCTGCGACAACACTTATCAAATTTGGCTCACAGACCCAGACGGAAACGCTTTTGAAGTTCATCAATATACCCAAAGCAGCTTGCAGAAAACAGGCGGCGAAGTGGAAGCCGATTGGTAGCCAAGCCAAATGAACACGCTAAAAAAAATTTTAGGCATTTCTGCGCTTCTGCTGCTATCAAGCTGCGCAAGCAAGCCGCCTAAGGAAAATGTTCAGGCAGAAAGGCAAGATGATGGTAAGGCGATTGAACTTGAATTTACAACAAAATTTTATGATGCTGTAGATAAATGGGTTGCTTTCGGCAAAAAAGGCGATTCGGCTTATGGCATTGTTGGGTTCATTTATATTGATGAAGAGGCTGGTTTTACGCTTAATACAGAACTTACGCTTGACACAGAAGTAGAAGATGTGGTTGTCAAATATAGATTAGGCAGAAATACAGCGGATGTCGCAATACTTCCGGATAAAGAAATAGAACGATTAGGCTTGCCTAAAGTACCGGATTGGCTGGAGATCTACAAAGCAAACGAAAACAAAAACTCTTATCTTGTGCAAATGGGATATTTTTACAATCATGTTGGAGCGAGCCATAATGCTATTGAGCCTTTATTGAAAGCTTACAATAAAGAGCCTCATTTTAAAAGACTAGAATTTGAACTTGCATACGCGTATAATGCTACAAAAGATTTTGACAAAGCAATTGCTGTATTGAATAAGGCTATTGAAAATGATTCTAAAAATTATTTGCTTTATAAAGAACTTGGATTTTCATTTATACACAAGGATAAATTAGATGAAGCCGAAAAGGCTTATTTGCAAGGAATTGAGTTAATAACAGAAGAATCGCAAAAAGTTATAGCTGCCGAAATGGCGATTAATATGGCTAACAGCTATTTTCAAACTAAAAATAAACCAAAATTTGAAAAGTGGGCAGAGCTGACAAAAAAATATGCAGAAGAAGATTCCATATTTTATTACTATATAAATCGTTTTGAAGAAAATTGGGATAAAGATTAATCGCTCACGCTCCCCCGCCATTCCCCAAAACATCCTTATTCTTAACCAATCCTATCGGTCCAATCAAGCCATGTATCCCAACCTTAACTATTTCCATAGCCTCTTCCTTGGAAACTTTCAACTCGGTGCGCACAGGTTTTGAACTATAGGGAACGTCAAATAACTCCTCCACCGTTGCCCCCAGCTCAAAAAGCCTTTGTATAACAGCAAAAGAGACCTCATACCTCCCAGTTTCCCAGTGGTGGTAACTTGACGGGCTTTGGCCTAGCTCTTTCGCCAACTCATATTGTTTCAGTTTCATGCGTTCACGAAACTTCTTTAGCCCTATAAAATGCGCTTTTTCCCTCATACAATGAATAATCTAGGCAGAAAAATCAAGGATTCATTAAATAATTTAGGAAAAATAAACTTTCTTTCGCGTTAGTTTAGGAAAAATAAATCTATATTTAGGTTTGCAATGACTAAAAGTTTAGCAAAGATAAAGTTAAAAAGGCGGCGCCCATGAGAAAGCGCCACCAAAAAATGCTCTTGGAGCTTCTGGGAACCCTAGGCAGAACGAATGGCAAAATATCCAAGCTGCCTCCCCAAAGCAACGTTGCAGCAATAACGAACCTCCTTGCGGACTGCCAGGACTGCGCCGAGCAGATTTTCGACTTCGTGG
>WRMM01000214.1 GCA_009777135.1 Candidatus Fibrimonadales bacterium | reverse complement strand
AGCAGCTCGCTCCGAAAAATCCTCGCCAAATTCAAGATCTTTTAAAAAATCCCTAAGAAAGGCCTGAATAAAGGGAACATAATCCCTATCCGCAGGAAATTCTATCAAAATCTTTTTTTCGGAAGACATTGGTTGTAATATAGAAAATTAATTAAGTAATTGCTGATTAACTCAAACTTAATGCTCTGGAGCATGGAACAAGCGATATGTGGAGCTGCATTGGCTGGGACATGGGACATGATTATTTAAAAATCATATCCCAAATAACGTAGATTTGCATATCGCTTGTCCCATGTTCCTTGTCCCAGCGGAGTTAATCAGCATTCACTTAACCTTATTATTCACCCTGTATATAAACGCCAAAACCCTCGCTACGGCCTCAAAAAGCTCTGTTGGTATGGTGGATGGAACGGAAACTTTTGAAAGCAAGGCGGCTAGGTGGTCGTCTTTGTGAACGGGGATGCTGTGCTCGGCGGCTCTTTCTATTATGCGGTCTGCGAAAGAGCCTCTGCCAGAGGCTACCACTACTGGGGCTTCTGGCTTGTTTAGCTCGTGTTTCAGGGCAACGGCTAACTTCACTGGCTACCTAAGGCCAAAGAACGCTATAAAACCAAGTATCAAGGCAAAGATGGATACCAAATGCATTCGCCAAGCGATTTTTGCATTTACAAGCGGTTTGGAATCGCCAAAACGGCCTTTCCATTTAAGCTGAAAATGATGATGTATGGGAGCGCGCAAAAATAATCTGTTTTTATCTGCGTATTCCCAGCCTCGCAGTCTCTTGTTCAATTTGAAATGCCCTATTTGAAGAGCCACAGACACAGCTTCCACCAAAATTATAATGCAGACTATGGGCAAAAACAGCCCAGCCTGAACAAGCACAAACATTATGCCTATCAGCGCGCCAAAGCCTATGGAACCAGCATCTCCCATGTAAATTTCTGCGGGCGGGCTATTGAACCAAAGATAAGCTAGCAAAGCCCCTATAGAAGCCATGGCTATAGGCAGCAGTTCGTCGCAGCCAGGCAAATGCGGAACGTGCAGATACTCGCTGAAAATAGCATTGCCGCTTACATAAGCCACTGCGCCAACAAAGAACATTCCCGTTATTATTGGAACGCTCGCAAGGCTGTCTATGCCGTCTGTGAAATTTGTTCCGTTTGCGCTTGCCGCAACAACAAATGTCATGAATAATATAAAGGTCCATTTTGGCAGTTCAAGCTGCCAAGATGTGGACTTTATAAAAGGCACATATAAATCGCGTTCCAAATCCGGTATAAATTTATAGCACAGCATGGCTATTGCAAAGCTAAAGAGAAAGTAAAGAAATAGCCTGACGGTGGAGCTTATGCCATCGGCTTTTTCGTCATATTCTTTTTTTGATAATTTGCCGGCATCCACAAGCCTTTTTTTGCGCATCTTGGCTATGTCGTCTATTGCGCCAACCGTTGAATAAAGGAATAAAATAGCAAGAGCAGCTATGGAGTAGCCGTTAAAAATAACCGTGCAAAAAGAAGTTGTTATAACCACCGCCACCAATAAAAGCCCGCCCATTATAGGCGGAGAATTTTCCTTGAAATCCGATGTTGCTTTTATCTTTTTTAAAAAGGCTATGTAGCACGGCATGGTTAAAAAAACCATCAGTCCAGCTAGCACTGCTGCCAAGCCCGCCCTAAACAAGCGGCTTTCAAAAATTTCTGCGCCGGTTATTGAATATAAATATTGAATCAGCATAATGAACTTTTATGTTTTGCTTTCGCCTCTCATCATTATTATTTTGCCAGTGCGCACAAATTCAACTATGTCAAATTTTTTGCACAGAGAGAGCATAGCCTCTATTTTATCGGAATATCCGGTGACTTGAATTATCATGGAATTTTCCGTCATGTCTATGGTAATGGCTTTAAAGTGGTCGCAAATTTGCAAAAGCTCAGTTCTCTCTTCTGCTTTGCAGCGAATTTTTAAAAGCGCAAGTTCTTTTTCTACCACGTTTTGCGTTGTGTGGTCTTTTGCCTGAATAACATCAACCAATTTTTCAAGCTGCTGAATTATCTGAGCAAGCGTCTCGGGATTTCCGCGCGCAACTATATTCATGCGGCTAACGGAATTGTCTATGGTCGGAGAAACAACCAAGCTGTCTATGTTGTAGCCTCGCCTTGAAAAAATCAAAGCAATGCGAACCAAAGCCCCAGGCCTGTTGGAAACTAAAATACTTATAGAATGAGCAGGATATTGCATATTACGTGCCTCCCGTTGGTTTTTCCAAAACGGATTTTGGTCTTTCTGTTAAAAGGTCTGCAATGGAAGCTCCCGGCGGAATCATTGGGAACACAACGTCTTCTTGTTCGCATATACAGTGAACAAGAACGGGTCTGTCGTTGATTTCCATCGCTTTTTCTATTATGCGCTTTGCATCTGAATTGCGGTTAATGCAGAAGCCTTCTATATCGTAGGCTTTGGCAAGCTTTACAAAATCCGGATTGTTTTCCAGCAAAACGCCCGAATAGCGTTTATCGTAAAACAAGTCTTGCCATTGGCGAACCATGCCCAGATAGCTATTATCCATAACAAAAATTTTAACGGGCAAATTATTGTTGCGCACAGTTGAAAGCTCGCACAAAGTCATTTGAAAACCGCCATCTCCCAGAATTGCGCAAACAGGAAAACCGGTTTTGTTGCCTAAAGCCGCTCCAATGGAAGCCGGAAAGCCAAAGCCCATGGTGCCAGCTCCCCCGGAGTTCAAAAGCTGCCCGGGATAATCGCATTTAAAGAACTGCGCAGTCCACATTTGATGCTGCCCAACATCGGCAACAACTATTGCTTTTCCTTTTGTGACCTCGTAAAGCGTGTGTATAACGTGCTGCATCCTCAGGTTCCCTTGCTTTGGGTAGCTAAGCGGGTATTTGTTTTTCCAGCCATCAACTGTTTTTAGCCAGTCCGCAGAATCCAGCCTGTCAACAAACGGCAATAACTGTTCCAAAATAATTTTCGCATCTCCGCAAAGAAAGTGCCTAGGTTTGATTATTTTGCCGTATTCCGCAGGGTCTATATCTATATGCACAACCTCGCTCAGCTTTGCAAATTCAGAAAGTTTTGCGGTTATGCGGTCGTCAAAGCGAGAGCCTACGCTAATCAGCAAATCGCATTCATGGATTGCCTTGTTTGCAACAACAGTTCCATGCATGCCGGTCATTCCAAGCGACAGCTCATGGCTTGCCGGGAAAACCCCAAGCCCAAGCAATGTAGAGCTTACAGGGGCGCCAAGTTTCTCGGCAAGTTCCTTAACGGCTTGGCTTGCTCCGCTTATCGCTGCTCCGTGGCCTGCTAAAATCAATGGTTTTTTGGATTTTTTGATTGTTGCGGCGGTTTGCTCAATTTGGCTTTGATCTGCTTTGCTAGGCACTTTGTATCCGGGCAAATCCATTTCTGCATCAAGCGATGCCGTGCATAGCGCAGAGCTTACATCTTTTGGCAAATCAATTAAAACAGGTCCTTGCCTGCCAGAGTGGGCAATGTAAAAAGCTTCTTTTATCACGCGCGGCAAATCGTTGGTATCTTTTACCAAATATGAATGTTTAACAGATGCAAAGCTCATTCCGCTTATGTCGCTTTCTTGAAACGCGTCTGTCCCAAGGTTTGGGCTTATGGTTTGCCCCGTAAAAACCACCATAGGAATGGAATCCATGTAGGCGGTGTAAATGCCTGTGAGCGTATTTGTGGCGCCTGGCCCGCTTGTGACCAAAACAACGCCAGTTCTTCCTGTAACTCGCGCATAACCGTCTGCGGCATGAGTTGCGCCCTGCTCGTGGCGAGTGAGGACCAATTTAATGCCTGAATCTAAAATTGCATCAAAAATCGGGATAACATTCCCGCCGGGGTATCCAAAAATGGTATCAACCCCTTCTCTTTTAAGGCACTCAATCATAACCTGAGCGCCATTTAGCGTTTTTTCCGTCATATAGGGAGGTAATGTAGAAAATTATTTTCTATAGTAAGCAATGATTAAGTCGCTTTGGGGTATGGGGTATAGGGTATGGGGAATTTCACAAAAAACGGCTTATATTCGCTAAAAAAGGCATATTTTTGCATTGCCCATACCCAAGCATTGAGTTAATCAGCATTTACACTTGACATTATTGCATATATTTTCTATATTTACATC
>WRMM01000213.1 GCA_009777135.1 Candidatus Fibrimonadales bacterium | reverse complement strand
TTATAGCAGACGAGCCTAGCGGCAATCTAGACGAAAAAAATGCAGAAGTGCTTAAATCGCTGATTTTGGAGCTAAACAAAAAATACAATCAAGCATTTTTAATAGCAACCCACGATATGGACTTAGCCGAAATAGCCACGCATCGCTGGCTGGTGGCGCATGGGGATATTGTAGCGGCTAATAATTAGCATTTTTTTTGCGCAAGAGGAGAATTTTTCTATATTACCCCTTTCAGTAGGAAACTTATGACAACTAAAATGATTCCAGGGTCGAAAATCCCTTCTTTGATTGAAAAAGATATGCAGGAAAGCTACCTGCGTTATTCTATGAGCGTTATAGTGTCTCGCGCCCTTCCAGACGTTAGAGACGGCCTAAAGCCTGTGCACCGCAGAGTGCTGTTTGGCATGCACGAGCTTGGGCTTACGCCCGCGCCCAAGCCCACGCGCAAAAGCGCTACCATTGTGGGCGAAGTTATGGGTAAATACCACCCGCACGGCGATAGCGCCATTTACGATACCCTTGTGCGCATGGCTCAAGACTTCTCGCTCCGCTATACCCTGGTGGACGGACAGGGAAACTTTGGCAGCATGGATGGCGACCCTCCAGCGGCAATGCGCTATACCGAAGCGCGAATGACCAACTTTGCCAGTTTTCTGCTAGAAGATCTAGACAAAGAAACAGTAAATTTCAGCCCGAATTTCGATGATACTCTGGAAGAGCCTGTGGTGCTGCCTTCCGCATTCCCCAACCTGCTGGTAAATGGCTCTGTGGGCATTGCCGTTGGAATGGCAACAAACATGGCTCCGCATAATTTAAGAGAAGTTACCGAGGCCATAAAAGCCGTTATAGATAACCCTGATATATCCTGCGAAGAATTGATGGATTTTGTCAAAGGACCGGATTTTCCAACGGGAGCTATTATATGCGGCAGAGCCGGCATTAGAGATGCTTACCTAACAGGGCGTGGCAGAGTGAAAGTTCGAGCCGATATTGAAGTGGAAATAGATTCCAAAGACAGAGTTCAGCTGATTGTAAAATCCATTCCCTACATGGTGAATAAAAAAGAATTGCTAGAAAACATAGGCAGGCTTGTAAATGAAGGAAAAATAGAAGGCGTAAACAGAGCCAACGACGAAAGCGACCGCGAAGGAATGAGAATTGTAATCGGCTTGAAAAGAGACGCCGTGCCAGAAGTTGTAAAAAACAATTTGTTCAAATACACAAGACTGCAAGAAAGCTTTAGCATTTACAACCTAGCTCTGGTAAATCGCCAGCCAAAAATTTTAACCCTCAAAGATTTGTGCGCAAATTATGTGGAGCACCGCCATGAGGTGATTCGCCGCCGCACTGAGTTTGAACTGAGAAAGGCAAAAGAAAGAGCGCATATTTTAGAGGGCTTTCTAAAAGCCTTTGTTGCAAAAGAAGATATTGACGAAGTGGTTCGCATAATCCGCTTTGACGACAATCCCGAGCTTGCGCTGCAAGCTCGCTACGGGCTTTCGGAGTTGCAAGTCAAGGCAATAATGGATGTTCCGCTCAGAAACCTCAAAAAAATAAACATTGAGAAGTACAAAAAAGAATATGAAGAAATTTTGCTTGTAATTGCTGATTTGGAAGATATTTTGGCAAAGAAAGAACGCATAATGGCCATTGTGAAAACAAGGCTGGAAGAAATTGCAGACAAGTATGGCGATGCGCGCCGCACAAAAATAGAAGATGCGGAAGATGATTTGGATATTGAAGATTTGATTGCCGAAGAAGAGCAGGTTATTACGCTTTCAAAAAGCGGCTATGTTCGCAGGCTGCCAATAGATACATTCAAATTGCAAGGCAGAGGCGGCAAGGGAGTTATAGGCGCTAAATTGAAAAATGAAGATTTTGTTGAGAAAGTTTTCATTGCAAGCACGCATAGCTACTTGCTGGTGTTCACAAACAAAGGGCGTTTGCATTGGGTGAAGGTATATAAACTGCCAGAAGCATCTCGCACAAGCAAGGGAATACCGATAGTGAACTTTTTGGAATTAACATCTGGAGAAAAAGTTTCTGCCGTTGTTCCTGTTCGTAAATTTGCTGAAGGATTTTCTCTTGTATTCTGCACAAAGCAAGGCATTATCAACAAAATGAAACTAAACTTGTTCAGCAACGTTCGCAGAGCTGGCATTAATGCAATAAAGCTTTTGGACAATGATGAGCTTGTAAGCGTTCTTTTGGCAGGCGAAGAAAACAATCTTATGATTGCAACGAAAAACGGAATGGCAGTAACGTTCAAAACCGAAGTTCTCCGTAGCTCAGGGCGCAATTCAAGAGGCGTGGTTGGCACTCGTCTAAGAGATGGCGACAGCGTTATTAGAATGATTGATATTAAAAAAGACTCGCTGATTCTCACCATTTCCGAAAATGGTTTTGCAAAACGCACAGACCCCGAAGAATACAGGGTTACCAATCGCGGCGGAAAAGGCGTAGTAAATTTTAAAGTAACTGAGAAAACCGGATATGCTGTTTTTGTAGATGCTATTTTGCCAGATTACGATATTATAATAAGCACCAAAGAAGGGCAAATGATTCGCATAGATTTAGATAGCATAAGGGAAACAGGCCGCTCCGCTCAAGGTGTTAAAACAATCGCGCTTTCAGAGGGCGATACTGTTCGCGATGCCGTTGCAATTCCAAGCGTGGAAGATATTGAATCGGAATCTGGCGCTGAAAAAGCTGCTTTTGAAAATGCGAAGGAGATAGAAGTTGTTGTTGAGGAAGCGGAAGCGGAAACGGAAGCAATTGAAGAGGCAGAAGCTACAGAATGATTCGCCGCCCCTTGATGCAAAACGAGATTTCTGAGCTTGAAGCAGCAGGCAATGTTTGCAATAGCTGGAATGATATACGAGTTGCGCAAGATTTCACTACAAAAAATATTCGCAATTCAAAGTTTACCGGCAAAATAAAACTGCACGGATTTTCTGGCAAAGCTCTTGTTTATGAGGGCGTTCAATTTGAAACAGGAATTTTCAATTCGTGGATTAACGAAAGCGTTGTGGAAGATGCTTGCGTTCAAGATGTAAAACTTTTATCCAATTCCGTTGTGTGCCAAGACGCTTTGGTGTTTAACGTTGGTTCAATCACTTGCGATAAGGATATGTCGCAAATAAAGGTTGGAACTGAAATGGGACATCGCATTCTGAAACGGCAATTCAGCGAAAATGAACGCACGGTTATTGGAAGAAATGCAAAGATTTGCAATATAAATTCGCTTGAAAACTCGCATTTGGGAGATTTTGCGGAGCTAAAAAATGGCGCATTGCTCAAAGATTCAATAATTGAAAACACCAGCGTTATCACAGACAATGCTATTGTGCGTTCTTCTTTTGTTGGTTCATATTCACACATTGGAGAAGCTGAAGTTTGTAATTCTTTGATTGGTCCCTTAACGCAAATTCACCACCACAGTTTGCTGATTTCCGCATTGTGGCCGGCGGGCAGGGGTAATGTGGGCTATGGAGCGAATGTGGGCAGTAACCATACAGGCAGAATGCCAGACCAAGAGATTATGCCGGGGATTGGGCAATTTTTCGGGCTTGGCTGCAGCGTAAAATTTCCTGCGAATTTTTCCGAAGCGCCATTTACCGTTATTGCCACAGGCGTTGTTTGTGAACCGCAAAGAGTGAAATTCCCTTTTAGCCTAATAAAAAATTCCGATTCCGGTTTTGATGGTCTTAACGAAATTGTGCCTGGCTGGGTTTATGTAAAAAACGCTTATGGAGTTTTCAGAAGCATTTACAAGTGGGATAAGAGAAGCGGCGAGAACAACAACATTGCTTTGTTATATTCAAATTCAGTGCTAGACTCGGTTATCTATGCTTGCAATGTGCTAAAAGATTTTTTTCAGAGCAAAAGCGCATTGCCTAATGTGGCAAGCGAAAATGAATTGCCTGGCCTTGGAAGCAATTTTGTAGATATGAAAAACATTGAAAAAATAATTTCTTTTTACGAAGCATATTTTGAAGACTGTGATTTTTACAGAAAGAACAAAAAAATAAAAGAAACCATAATTTTCCGCATTGAGGAAAACTTAAAGAAAGACGAATTGCGAGGGCAAAAAATCTTTGATGATTACATGGAATTTCATCCAAGAGATGAGGAGTTTTTGAAATGGGTGTATGAGTTGGCGTGA
>WRMM01000212.1 GCA_009777135.1 Candidatus Fibrimonadales bacterium | reverse complement strand
AAGCTAAATGTTGCCAGCGGCATTTACTTTGTAAAAAGCAACGGGCAAACATTTAGGTTTGCCTCTCATTAAAATCTAAATCTAATCTTAACGGGCAGCTATTAGCTGCCTCGTTAGGGCTAATTGTATCCCAAAGTTTCTACATTAATCCGTATTATAACTAATGATTTAGCGAGGTAAATATGTCAGAAGAAGTGGTTATTATTGGTTCGGGGCCTGCGGGGCACACTGCGGCGATTTATTTGGGCAGGGCAGAGAGAAAGCCTCTTATGTTTGAAGGTTTTATGGCAGGCGGCATTGCTGCGGGCGGGCAGCTTACAACTACCGATATTATTGAAAATTTTCCTGGTTTTGCAAATGGGATTTTGGGCAGCGAGCTTATGGAGCAAATGCGTGAGCAATCCTTGAAAAATTCAGCCCGAATAGTTACAGAAACTGTCAGCTCCGTGGATTTTTCAAAACGTCCGTTTAAATTAACGCTGGAAAGCGGTGAAAATATAGAAGCAAAAAGCGTTATAATTGCGACGGGCGCAACGGCAAGGGTTTTGGATATTCCGGGGAGCAAAGAATTTTGGCAAAAAGGGATTTCTGCATGTGCTATATGCGATGGCGCTTTGCCTATTTTCAGAAACAAAACCATAGCGATTGTTGGCGGGGGCGACACCGCAATGGGCGAGGCGGAGCATCTTTCCAAATTCGCAAAAGAAGTGTTGCTCATCCACCGCAGAGATAAATTCAGAGCAAGCCCAATTTTGCAGGAGAGAATAAAAAACAATCCAAAAATAAAAATTGTATGGAACAGTATTCCTGTGGAATTGAAAGGAAGCAAATTTTTAGAATCTGCAATTTTGCAAAATACTGTAACAAACGAAAAAACGGAGATTGAAATTTCTGGATTATTCTATGCCATTGGTCACAATCCAAACACGGGATTTTTAGGCGACCAGCTGAAATTGAATGAGCAAGGATTTATAGCAACAGAGCCTGGCAGCACAAGGACTAGCGTAGAAGGCGTTTTTGCTGCGGGCGATGTCCAAAACCCGCACTACCGTCAAGCCGTTATCGCGGCTGGCTCCGGCTGTTTGGCGGCATTGGAGTGCGAGGAGTTTATGGCAAGGAATGCTTAAATGGGGAAATCCCTAAAAGGCTCCCCAATGCGTTGAGCAACAAGATCCTTCAATTGCTCATAGCTCAAATTCTCTATCTCTTTCACGGTTATAATCTTGTGCGGAACTATTTTGATTTCGCCTGGGCAAAAGGCAAAGCCTTTTTTTGGCAGAACTTTATGCGCGCCTATAATCGTAATTGGGAATATGGGGACATTGGCTTCTTTTATTATGCGAAAAACTCCGTTCTTAAAAGGCAAAAGTTCGCCGTTTTCTGAACGCGTTCCCTCTGGAAACGCCATAACCGGAAAATTCTGCGAAAGTCTGCGTTGAATTTTTTTTGGCAAGCTTGCATTAGCTTTCTGGTTGCCGCGCACAACAGGAATGCTGCCGGTATAAGTTAAAAGCTGCCCAAAATAGGGAACTTTAAACAAACTTTTTTTGGCTAAAAATGCGCATGGAAAAACTCTGAACACAAGAGCAGGAACATCTATAAAACTTTGATGATTGCTGAGCATAAAACACGCCTTGCCTTGCTCTGGCAAATCGCCCTCCAGCTTTACCTTAACGCCAAACAGAAAAAATACAACAGTAAAAAAAGGCTTGCACACCAGCATAAATTTGTAACGCTCTCTAAATATCACGCAATACAAAAACCACGGCGGAATAACAGTAACCAAACCTATTGCCACAGACAGGTAAAAAAGAATGCCAAGAAAATTTGCCCTTATTTTTGCCATTTCAAAATTTCACCAGCTCTCAAAGGCACTGCTCCGTCTATTGTTTTTGGAACCTGCCACTCTTCTTTTATGTATGCAACTGTTTTTGTTTGCCGAGGAACTTTGTAAAAATCCGCTCCAAAGCCAGCAATGAAGTTTGGAAGCAAATCCAATTTATTTTCTTTTTCAAATTCTTCTATCAAAATCGGAATGGCCACCGGCGCTGAATAAATTCCTGCGGCTCCGCCCAGGCATTCTTTTTTTTCCAAGGGATGAGGAGCGCTGTCCGTTCCAAAAAAGAATTTTCTGTTTCCGCTGAATGCAGCCCGCCTCACGGCATCTCTGTCTTGCGGGGAGTTGGGCAGCGGCTTGCAAAAATTTTGCGGCTTGAGCGAAGCTCCAATAACATCATCAATCGTTAAAATCAAGTGATGAGCGGTTATGGTTGCGACAATATTCTGCGGCAAATCAAAAATGCGCTCAACCGCCTCCAATGTGGACACATGCTCCAGAACAATGCGGAGCTTTGGAAATTCTCTGCAAAGTTTTTCAAGATGCTTTAAAAATTCTCTTTCTCTGTCCAAGCAATATGCATCTAGCTCTTCGCCATGCAAAGACAAAACCAAATCCAGTTTTTCTAGCAATGATATTGTCGGGTAAATATCCTCAATTTTTGAAACTCCGTCTTGGCTATTTGTGGTAACTCCAAACGGATAATATTTTGCGGCAGCCACGCCGTTTTTTTGCATTGCCAAAAGTTCTTGCTCAGTGTAATTTTTATTCAGTTTGAATGTAAGCAAAACATCTAAATTCGGAGCTGCCGCTAAAATTTCTTCTTTATATTTTTTCACAGTTTCTGCCGAGTTTATAGGAGGCTCTGTATTTGGCATAGCTAAAACGCGCCCAAACTGCTCCGCCGCCCGTTTCGCATAATTAGCCAAGTCGCTCCCTTGTCGCAGGTGAATGTGAAAATCATCGGGAAGGGGCAAAGTGAGTTGCTTGAGCATAATGGTAAAGTAGAAAATTAGCTAAAGTAAATGCTGATTTACTCGCTTGGGACAAGGAACATGGGACAAGCGACATGTGGAGCTACATTGGCTGGGACATGATTATTTAAAAATCATATCCCAAATAACGTAGATTTGCACCTCGCTTGTCCCATGTTCCATATCCCAGGGCATTAAGTTTGACTTAATCAGCAATTACCAAACAAAAGAACTTCCCCAATGTTCCTTTTTCCTAAAGCCAGCATATAGAGTCTGTCTAAGCCCAAAGCTACGCCAGAGCATTCGGGCATTCCTTTTTTCAATGCAGACAAAAAATCCTCGTCTATTTTTGGAATTGGCTTGTTCATTTTTTTTCGCTTTTCAATGTCTTCTAAAAAACGCCTTCTTTGCTCTTCTGCATTTGCCAGCTCCTCATAGCCGTTGCAAAGCTCCATTCCATTTATGTAAAGTTCAAAGCGGCAAGCTGCGCCATTGCGAATTTTTGCAAGAGCCGCTCTTTCTGGCGGATAGTCAACAATGAATTCTGCGCAATCTTTGCCAAGCTCGGGTTCTATAATGCTGCTCATTGCATAGTCTTCTATTTCTTCTAAAGTCCAATCATTATGCTCTGCCTTTAATTTTTCAATATCTGCTTTTTCAAAAGCTTGTTTCCAGGCAGTTCTTTTCAAAGGCAAATTCAAGCCTGTTATTTCGTTAACCAAGTCCAAAACTTCTTGCTGCAATTCCTCTGCAGAAAACCCAATTCTGTACCACTCCGCTATATTAAATTCGCAGTTATGCCGTTCGCCAATTTCGTCTTTTCTAAAAGCATGCGTTAAAGAAAAAATATCTCCAAAGCCTTCTGCTAAAAGCCGTTTCATGTAAAATTCCGGGCTAGTTGCCAAGTAGCGAGTTGGCTGCGCAGTTTCAAAATAATCAAGCCACGGGTCTGTTCCGCAAGCCGTTGAGAGCATTGGAACATCAACCTCCAGCAATCCGCGCTTCAAAAAAAAGCTGCGAACCTTGTAGTGCAGGTTTTGCCGTTGCTGCCAAATGTCAACTTTCATATATTGGGAATATAGTAAGCAATGATTAGCTCAATTCTGGGGATTGGGGGCGTAGAAGGCCCTATCTACGTCGTTGGGGCGTAGCCTGCTACGCCCTTGCGATGGGGATTGGGGGCGTAGAAGGCCCTATCTACGTTGCTGGGGCGTAGCAAGGCTACGCCCGTACAATGATGCGTTACCTCACCACGATGCGTTTCGTTTGCGTTCCTTGCTTTTCGATATATACGCCAGGGGTGGTGGGTTTAGTTGTGCCTAGCGGTTCGCCTTTGAGGTTGTAGTATATTGTCTGAACC
>WRMM01000211.1 GCA_009777135.1 Candidatus Fibrimonadales bacterium | reverse complement strand
AGAAAAATAAAAAAGCCCCGTTTGTTGCAACGGAGCAAGAGGAGAAATTGGGGCAGAAAAAATGGTTAATTTAAAACCATATATGCACCGTTATTCCACATGACAGCAAGGCACCGCCGACTGCATATAAAACGTTCCTGTCTGTTTTTGCGCTTTTAACGTTTGTATATGCATCTTTATATTCCTGTTCTTCTAAATTTTTATCCATATTTTCGTAATTTTTGTAATGCTTGTCTGCTTCAAAATGCTGATAAACTCCAAACCCAATAACTGCCGCTCCGAGAACATCCAAGCCAAGAGCTATAAAGAATGGGGTTTTGGATTTTGGAGGCTTAGGCTGAGATTCGGGGATTAGAGGCTGTGGCGCAGGGTCTGGGGTCAAGGGTATCTGAGGCACGGGTTGCGGCATGGGCTGAGGTATTGGCTGGATAGATGTAAATAGCTCATGGGCTTTTTCTCTTATTGCGAGAAGCAAGCCTTTTGCGTCTTCGCTTTCTACTACAAAGCTGCCTAGCAGGTTTCCGCTCATGGATTCGTAAAATTCAACGGTTAGGGTTAGCATTTCTTGAAATTTGCCAACAAAGCCCTGCGTTACATATTCCGCGCCTATTGCTCTGCCTATTTCAACGGCGCAGCTTTCAGCAAGGCACTCGCCTCCGGCATCATCTGGCGACAATAGCTGCAATATGTTGTCTCGCGTGAGGATGGAGTAATCACTTCGAGGCAATATTGCCCTTGCTCTTGTTCGTAGTTCATCTGTTAGGTGGCGAAACTCGGAAATGCTCAAGTCCACTTCTTCGCTGTTTGGAATCACTTCAAGAACGGCTACAATTTTGGTAGCGAAGCTTGCCTGGACCAGAATTCCCACAATTAACAGAATTTTCAGAATGGTTATTTTCATTTATTTATCCCTTACGCAACGGACGGAGAGGAAAAAATTTGATTTTTTTTCGGCTAATTCCCAAGATGAATTTTGAGCAATTGCAACTTCCCCTTTATCTAATATGTCTCTAGAAACCATAATTCTAGTATAAGCCTTAGAGTTATCGCCTCTAAGCGGAGTAGAAGACCACCATATACCCCATTCATCTTTCCAATCGCAATAATCATTAGTAGCTCCTTTTGCGCAATAGCCACTTGGAAAAGCTGCGAAACCGAACTTGTCTTCACCGCTGCCGTTGCCCCAGCGAGTTGCTGCTTTTAGTTTATATCCTGCAAACTGTGTGCCTCCAACATAGTCTATTAAAGTAGCCCAATCATCGCTGCTTGGCAAACGCCAGCCATCAACATTTGGACAAGCCGTCATGGCTGTTTCCCAATCATATAATGCGCCGTAATCTTCACAATTACTATTATCATTATCGTAACACTTACTCCCTTCCAACCTAAGTTTCATATTTTCAGCCATCCAAATTTGGCTGCCTATTACAATAGTTTCGTATACTTCTCTATTAAGGTCTCCTCTGCCATCTTCGCGACTACCCTCGTAAGGCTGTCCGGGTTGGACTCCCATTCTTTTTTCGTAGGCTATTTCGGCGAAATCCGAGCAGGAAAGGAGAAACGCTGAGCATAAAGCGATTATGGAAAGAAACGGCAATTTACATTTCATGGTTAGGGTAATATAGAAATATAAGACAATGCTGATTTACTTGCTTTGGGTTTGGGGTATAGGGTTTAGGGAATAGCAATGAATATAGGCAATTCCCGCAAAGTTAAAGAAGCCCATCTGTGAATGCTTTACCAAGTGTGCAGGTATACTTATTCCCGCAAGGTTCAAGAGGCCCATCTGTGAATGCTTTTGTTAAACGCTTGGCGAAAAACGCTAAAAGCGTCAACACTTGTTTGCAAAATGCAAAAAAAGCGAATTTTTAAAATTTTTTTACCCCCTTTTTCCCGTCTAAGGGATAGACAAACCCAAAATAGGAGAAAAAAATGGGAGAAACCAACACAAACCGCAAATTCAAGAACAGCGTGTTCACTACGTTGTTTGGAGAAAAGGAACCGCTTCTGGAAATGTACAATGCCGTAAGCGGAAAAAATTATCCAAAAGAAACGGAGATAAAAATAATAACGCTTTCCGATGTCTTTTTCATGGAGCAGCAAAACGACATAGCATTTGTGATAGACGGAAAGCTAGTTGTCCTAGTGGAGCACCAGTCAACCATCAATGACAACATGCCGCTTAGGATGCTTATTTATATGGCAAGAGAATACGAAATGCTCACGAACAGCAAAGATTTGTACAAGCAGAAGATGGTTAAAATCCCCGAGCCAGAGTTCATAGTTCTGTACAACGGCAAAGCGGAATACCCTGATTTCAAGGAGATGCGGCTTTCGGATTCTTTTGTCTTGCATAATGAAACCCGCTTCCTTGAGCTTGTAGTCAAGGTTTACAACATCAACAAGGGCAGGAATGCGGAGATAGCCAGTCGCAGCCCTAATTTGACCGGTTATGCCGAGCTTGTTGCGGAGATTGAGGATAACAAGAAAAGCATGAGCTTGGATGCGGCGGTTAAATCTGCTGTCAAGTCTTGCATAAGACGTGATATTTTGCTATATTTCTTGCGAGAACGTAGTTCGGAGGTTGAGAACATGCTGCTTACAGAATGGAATTTGAAGGATGCCCTTGAGGTTGCTCGCGAGGAAGCCCGTGAGGAGGCCGAGATAAATGGCATGGATAAAGTTTTTACTCTTTTGGAAAGCGGTATGTCTTTGGCTGATGCAAAACGTCAGCTTGGGCGTTTGTAATAACAAGAATATTTGTGGGTAAGGGGAAGCTCTGAAAGAGGGGAATATACCTGCACGCTTGGTAAAACATTTCACAGATGGGTTCTGTAATCGCTGATTAATTCAAACTTAATGCGAGCAAGCGGCATGCAAAGCTACATTGGCTGGGACATGATTTTTCTGCAAATGCCGTTTTGCATAACCATTGTTAATTATTCATTCTTAATTATTAATTATCTTATTCTACTCCCCACTCCCTACTCCCCACTCCCCAGCAAAGTAAATCCGCAATTAAATATTACTATATTCCCCCCTAATGGCTTTTGGCACAAAATTGGCTCTTGGAGGGGCTGAATTTAAATTGCAGCCCAAGTCAGGCTATTTTTCAATTAGCCGCATGCAGTGCAACGAGCCTAGACCCTCGGCTAGTGGCTATATGCCTATAATAATGAACGGAACGGAACGGAACGGAACGGAACGGAACGGGAACTGGTCAAAGAAAAGATACAAAATTCGCTTTTCTTTGTCAGAATTTAAAAAAATTTCAGAATTTAAGTTTGAGCTATCGGGTGAATCCTTTAATCGGGGTCATCGGGGTTCAGACAGTTTCACAAAGAATTTTCAAGCAATTCCGCTTGGGAGTAACCCTAACAAAAGAGGTAAAAAATGAGCAAACCAGTGCCAAACCCAGAAAAACACATTCATGCATCCATTAAGATTGCCTTGCAGGGGCTTGCTTTTTGGATTAGCTACAGGCAAGTGCTTTATTACGAGCATTCCATACATGAAGCTACTTTGGTTTCAAAATTTTTGGATTTGTTAAGAGGAAAGCTAAACAATTCTCTTGCAATTTGCAATGAGAGTCAATATGAAAAAGGTAAAAAAAGAACAGATGTTGAAATCAGAGAGAAAACTGTTGAGAAAGATAACGGAAGCAAGGAAAAATGCAAAGGTAAAAAGTTGGCTGTTATAGAGTTTAAACGAAACCAAGCCAGTATGAAAGATATTAAAAATGATATTGAAAAATTAATTGAAGTAAAAAGAAATGAGGGTATTCCTTGCTATTTGGTTGTTACTTCAGATAAAAAGCCGCCTAAAATCTTTGAGGTAATGAAGAAAAAGGCTCCTAAAATCTTTGAGGCAATGAAGGAAAATGCTCCTAAAAAGAATCTTAGTGATATAAAATTCTCTTTAAAAAAAGAAATTAAGAAATATGCTAAATTTAATAATTTCAAATCAACAGGATATTTATATAGCAAAAAAGGAAATATTCAAAAAGCGAATTATTGCAGCTTATTAGAGATTAAAAGGAAAATAAAATGAAAACCCTCCCCTCCCTCAACGCTATTATCCTGACAATCCTCTTAATCGGGGCTATCGGGGTTCAGACATTCGCCCAAACAGATTTATGCTTAGGCAAAGAGACTGGCAAAATCTGGAACGGCACTCCCG
>WRMM01000210.1 GCA_009777135.1 Candidatus Fibrimonadales bacterium | reverse complement strand
AACTACGGAAGCAAAGCCACAAAGCCAAGCGACCCAACCAAAGAAGGCTTCACATTCATAGACTGGTTCAGTGAAGTGCTGGGTAGAGTGTGGGATTTCCTAACAGACCTAGTCACCACCGACACAACGCTAACAGCAAAATGGCAAGCAAACCCCAGCAGTAGCAGCGAAGCATCATCATCCAGCAGCGAAGACACGTCTAGCAGTAGTAGTAGCGAAGGCACGTCGAGCAGCAGTTCAAGTGAGGATACATCAAGTAGCAGCAGTGAGGATATGTCTAGCAGTAGCGAGGGCACGTCTAGCAGTAGCAGCGATGGCGATAGCTCATCATCCAATGAAGACACGTCTAGCAGCAGTTCCAGCGATGACACGCCAAGTAGCAGCAGCGAGGGCAGCACCCCAATCCAAAATCGGGTCAATCCTATAATCGGGGCCATCGGGGTTCAGACAATATACTACAACCTCAAAGGCGAACCGCTAGGCACAACCAAACCCGCAACACCGGGCGTATATATCGAGAAGCAAGGAAAGCTGACGAAACGCATCGTGGTTAGGTAACGCAACAAATTCAAAAGCAAGCCCCGCAGGGGGCTTGCTTTTTGCCCATATCTCAACTAAAACGCTTCTCAGCTTCTTCTAAAGAAACGCCACTTTTCCAAAGAGCAAAGATTTCTCTAGTTCGCTTTTCCATGCCTCTAGTCTCGGCATCTTCAAGCTTGACCTGCTCATCTCGCCAAGACTTCAGCCGAGCCTTGTAAAGCATTCGGGCTTCCTTGTCTGAGCTAACCATTTCTCAAAGTCGCTCTTATCTGCTCAACGCTGTAGCCTTGCTCCATAAGGTTTAGGACTTCATCTATGCTTTCATCCCTAGTTTTAAGCACGGCTTTATTCACGGCATCTTCAAGCTTGGCCTGCTCATCTCGCCAAGCCTTAAGCCTTGCCTTGTAAAGCATTCGGGCTTCCTTGTCTGCGCTGATAACGGTCAAGGCCTGCAACGCCCTCTCAAAAGTGGGATCTCTCTGCGCTACCTGCATAAACTCCTCCTTGTCCTTTGAATTTATAAACTCCAGCCAATTAAGCAAACCCTCGTTTTTCAACTGGGGCAGCTTCTTCAAATTGAGAATGTGAATCTCTTCCAAATCATTGAACGAAAAATGTTCCTCCGTCTCCAGCATTCTAAAAACTGTGTGGCATTTCTTTGATTCAGGAACAGAATCAAAGCCCGTTACAACTATGGATTTCACTGGCCTTAAAAGCGAATACGAATTTCCCTCGCCTATTTGGTCGGTAATCATATCGGATTTATAATAAGTTATCCTTTTCCTTATATCCTGATAGCTGTCGGCCTGCATTTCTATATTCACTTCCGTTCCGTTTGAGAGCTTGGCTCTAACGTCAAGAATCTCCAGCTTGTCTCCCACGAATTCAGATTTCAATTGCGGGTTCGGGAAAACAATGTCTTCTATTTCCCCATCCTTGTATCCTAGCACGGCGCTTATAAATTTAATAGTCAATTCTTTGTTCCGCTCATCGCCGAATAGCATTTTGAATATTACATCCACCTTGGGAGATAATAATTCAGGCACATTATTGTCAAGCGTTAAATCCATAGCAATAAATATAGAAAATCCGCCACGATATTTCGCACAGGCACTCTGTTCCTGTTGGGAATGCTTACCAAACTGATGCTGCCCGTGAGGGAAGCCCAATTCAAGCACCGCAAACAAAAGCCAGATACGCCCCAAAAAACTATCCAGTCAAGACGGAACTCTATCCGCTACAATACCTCTGCCGCCTGCTCTTTGGCTTATCGGGAATCGTCATTTTTAGTTGTCTCTTTTCCAGCAACGGATTGACGAAAATTTTCATGGCATAATACTGCGTTCTGCCGAGGAAATTCGCTATTTCTTCACGGCTTCGCGGAGTTTTGCAAAAAAAGATAAGATTGTTTTCGTTTTGCGGATGGCTCTCCGACATACGGCTGTTAAAATCATTTTTTAAGGTAACAATAAAACTGCCCCGCCTGCTTTCAAACACCGGTTCCGGCAGATGACAGGCTGCCATTTCTTCGCGGATTGTCGGAATGCCAGAATATCTATTTTCAGCAACTTTTTGTATTTCAAGAATATTTGAAAGCGTTTGATTTCGCGTATCTGCGTGAACTTTGCCCAAGTGATTGATTGTCAGTTTTCCATAAAGCCCGCCCTCGTTAATAATTTCAAGTCTGTCGTTGAACATCAGAATACGGACCGGAGCGCCTTCGGTGTGGATGCTGTAATCACGATGCATGAGCGCGTTTATAACCGCTTCGCGTATCGCATCAACAGGGTATTCGGCTTTGTCGTTTCTCCGCCCGTCTTCAACAATGGTTTTTTCACGCATATTTCTGGTAATAAAAAGCATGGTTTCATCGACCATCTCCTTAATTGTCCCTTCAATGCGTTTATTGGCTGAAAAGCGTTCGCCATCGCTGCCCTTATTGCCTATTTTTAGTCCAGGGACCACAACTGCCGTAACGCAAAGCTGGGGAAATACCGCTTGCGGATATTCGTGAAAGCACAAGACCCCGGCAAGCGTAGGCTTTCCGTCTTTAATAATCCCCATGAGGTTTAATATTTTTTCGTCGGAGAGCCTGGAAGCGTGTTCTTTTTCTTTTTTTACAGCCGCTATATACTCATTTATCGCATCTTGTTGAAGCTGTGCAATATCCGCAAGTTCAGCAACGCGAATATCGTCACGGACACGGCGGCGGTAAGCATCGTAGCTATAAACTTCATAATCGCTCATTGGCTCGTCAGCTTCTGCGTTTCACAGCCTAATGTTTTAACTTTATTTACCAGTTTAATCAGTTCTTCTGTTTGCACAAAAAATACCTCATTTTGTTTATTTAGGATAATATACAAAATAATTTTGTTTAATTTAGGTAAAATTCTCATAAATTTGGTTTATTTTTAAAATAAACCAAATAATTTTGCTTAATTTTTGCAAACTCCGACTGTGCTTGGCAATAAAATCATGATTGCATTTACCAAAGAAAATTTAGGGGTGTTTGGCTTTTGTTTGCGGTGCTTGAATGGGGCAGCCGCTCACGGGCTGCATCAGTTTTTGTGAGCATTCCCGGCAGAGACGGAGTGCCTGTGCTGAGTTTCGTAGCTTTTGTCTGAACTCCGATGGCCCCGATTAACCGATTTGACCAGCCTATTTAACGAAACATTGTAAACGTCATTTTTAAATAGAAGAGTTTTTGCATTATGAATTAATTTGTTCCCACAAAATATCTGCCAACTCTCGAAATTCTTTAGAATTTCTAAAAATTCTTCCTCGTGGACGATTAGCAGTTATTGCATATTCATTTGTAAAGTATCCTCCATTCGGAGCCATAACAGCGACTCTATCCGCCATAAAAATTGCCTCTGAAATATCGTGAGTAACCATTATAACAGTAATGCCTGAACGTCTGAATATATCAGATATTTCTTCCTGCAAAGCTTCGCGAGTATAAATATCAAGAGCACCGAACGGTTCGTCTAGCAACATCAAACGAGGTTTTGAAGCTAATGCTCGTGCAACAGCAATTCGCTGCATTTGGCCACCCGACAGTAAATGCGGATAATCATTAGATTTGTGATGAAGCCCTACAATTTGCAACATCTTTTCTGCCTCAATTTCTGAGTTAATTATTTTATTTTTCTGTTGCTCCATTGCGAATTGTACATTACCTTTAACTTTTAGCCATGGGAATAATGAAAAATCTTGAAAAACCATTGTTGTATCTTCACGATATCCATCAAGTTTTTCACCGTCTATTTGTATTATACCAGAATATCCTTTTTCAAGTCCGGCTATTAATCGCAAAAGAGTTGATTTTCCACAGCCACTAAGCCCTAATATACAGAATACTTCTCCGGCTTTTACATTTAAATTTGCACCGTTAAGTATTAATTCTTTGCTATTTTCATAATGGAACCGTATATCTTTAGCAATAACTGAAGTACCTACAACAGGCTCCCAGTTTATAGATTCAATTTTTGTCTCTTTATTTTTTGAGATTTTTACATTACGTAAATTTTGTAGCACTTTGTTTAAGTTGGATGTATTTTCATAATAATCTTTTGCAATATAATCTCTACGCCAAGGAACTGCAAGTTTTTCCAATAAAGATATTAGACGGGCCATTAAAAAACCAACG
>WRMM01000209.1 GCA_009777135.1 Candidatus Fibrimonadales bacterium | reverse complement strand
CTGGAGGGGAATTTCTGGAGCGGAATTATTCTTCTTTTAATGAGGCGGTTTTCAAAGACCCTCGTCTTTTAGGGCAGGCGTTTAAGAAAGATTTTTTGTTTCTTGCTAATTCGAGCGCAAGAGCTAAGGGCGAAAAAATAATTCAGGTGGAAAGCAACATTTCGGATTCTGCGCAAAGCATAAAGATATGGAATAGCGAGGGATTAAAAGTTTCGGATAATAGGGCGAGAATAAGATTTTCCGTGAATGTAACGGCGGCAGATGGTTCCGAGCGAACAAATGCGCACGAAGCACCTGGCGTTTTGGGTGGCTATGAGTTTTTGGATTGTTTGCCTGTGGAAAAATTGTCTGAATTGTGCGCAGAGCGAGCTTTGAGAATGTTGAGTGCGCCATATATTAAAGGCGGGCAAATGCCCGTTGTTATGGGAAATGCTTTTGGCGGCGTTATATTCCACGAAGCTTGCGGGCACCCGCTTGAAACAGAAGCTGTGCGCAGGCAGGCAAGCCCATTTTGCGGAAAGCTTGGCAAACAAATTGCACACCCTGTTCTTACCGCCATAGATGATGGCACTATGAGCGGAGTTTGGGGCAGCTTGGCGGTGGATGATGAAGGAACTCCAACGCAAAGAACAGTTTTAATTGAAAATGGAATTTTGAAAAACTTTTTAAGCGACCGCGTTGGCGCTAAGGAACTTGGGCTTCCCTTAACTGGCAGCGCACGCAGGGAATCTTATAAATACGCCCCCGTTAGCAGAATGCGAAATACATTTATAGCACCAGGAAATTCCACGCTAGAAGATATGCTCGCTACAGTTGATAGCGGATTTTATGCTGCAAAAATGGCTGGCGGCTCGGTTAATCCTGCTACTGGAGAATTTAATTTTGCCGTGGAAGAAGGCTACGAGATTAAGAATGGCAAACTAGGGGATGCAGTTCGCGGGGCTACGCTTATAGGGCTTGGCCACGAGATTTTGCCTAAGATAAGCATGGTAGGCAATGATTTTGAGCTTGCTGCCGGAA
Source organism: Candidatus Fibrimonadales bacterium (assembly GCA_009777135.1). Taxonomy (GTDB): domain Bacteria; phylum Fibrobacterota; class Fibrobacteria; order Fibrobacterales; family Fibrobacteraceae; genus Fibrimonas. Next base: position 3,181 of record WRMM01000209.1, on the reverse strand, counting down.
TGTGCGGCGCAGGATCTGGAACTATCCCAACAACTGTTGGGCAGCCGTCACTAAAGGTGGATTCTATTTTGGTTGGGGGGCGGTAGTTCACTCCGCCAGCCAATCCAAGGCATTTAAAACTTTAATGCCTTTATGCTCTTCCTTGAAAAATTTATCCATAGTGAGCAGAAATTTTGGATTATGATCATCTATAGCATCCAGAGCTTTCAATTCCCTTTCACGCGTTGTTTTATCGCTCAATTCCTGCGCCACTTGATAATACTCAACCGAGCCGTTTTTAACCGCAACAAAATCAACCTCCAATTCTTTGATTTTTCCTATGCTCACCTCATATCCACGCCGCAATAATTCCAAATACACAACGTTTTCAAGAATATGGCCAACATCACCTTCACGGCCAAGCAAAAAATAGCGAAACCCTATATCCGCCACATAATATTTTGCATTTGTTTTTAAATGCTGCTTGCCTTTTATATCATAGCGGTTTGTTTTGTGCATAACAAAAGCATCCAGCAGGCCATCCAAATAACTCTCTATGGTTGCGGCATCTATTTTCAAGCCCTCTGTTTCAAGCATATTTTTAATATTGCGAACCGAAGTTTCACTGCCAATATTATCAAACATAAACTTTATAATACGCATTAAACGCGAAACATCTTTTACATTTTTGCGCTCCACTATATCTTTTAAAACTATGGTGTCAAACAAGCCTTTCAAAAAAAGACGTATCTGCTCCATATCCCATATTGCATCAGTTGTTAGTAGCGGATTTTTGTCTGCCGTCATTTGAATTGTATATGGAAAACCGCTATTGCGCAAATAATCATTGAAAATATCGTCTTTAGCCGCGTTCGCAAACGGATACGCCGAAATATATTCCTTGAACGAAAGCGGAAACATCTGTATAGTTACATAGCGGCCGGAAAGCAAGGTTGCCAATTCACCTGACAATATTTTAGAATTGGAACCCGTGAGGTAAAGGTCTATATTATCACGCAAACGCAAGCTATTTACGGCTCGTTCAAATTCAAACACATTTTGAATTTCATCCAAAAAAATATAATTCATTTTATCCGCTATCAAACGAGATTTTACGTATTCGTGCAATTTTTTCCAATCCAGCAAATCTGAATAATCGGCATCTTCAAAATTTATTTCTTGTATTTGCGAAGACAAAATCCCATTATTTAACAGATATTTTTGAAAAATCTTAAACATGGTGGACTTCCCGCACCGGCGAATCCCTGTGATTATTTTTATAATATCTGCTCTGTCTTTCCAAGAAAGCAGACTTCTAAAATATTGCGGTCTCTCTATAATTTTCGCCATTTTTGCCTCTCAACATTATTTTTGCGGAATACAGACATGCAAAGTATCAAAAAATCAAGGTTTTGCATGTCTGTATTCCGCAAACTTTTCGCCCTTAGGGCATTGACTTCCACTCCGCAATGCTCCTCTTCTCAAAATCAAAGCTAGCGCCAATCTTAATAAGCGTTTTGCCACTACCCTTCCACGGGGTCAAATATTCTTTGCTGTCAATTTGCTCCAAAGCCTCTGCAGCAGTTCCATCAAGTTTGAATTCAAAGCAGTAAACAAATTTAGGCGTTTCAAGCAAAGTGTCAATTCTGCCGGTAGTTATCGCAATCTCGCTCCTGCACTTGAAACCGAACATCCTGAAAATAATGTGGAAAATCGTTTGGAAATACTTTTCCTTTTTAATTGCTAGGTTGTAGGGAATTTCTGCCATAAAAGGAATAAAACCCTTTTCCATAACGCTCTCAACATCGCCTGTGTAAAGCCACCTTGGCATAGCTACCATAAATGCGTTCTTTTCGCTTCTGGGAATTTTAAGGTATTTCACAGACAATTCATTGGCAAATGCAGTGCGAACCTCTGTGTTTGGGTAATCCAAAGTAAATTCCTCAAATTCCTCATTGTAATCCACAATGGTCAAATACCCGCTTTGGTAAAGTATGGGCACGGCATCCATATTCTCGGAATCGTATCTTTTGAAATCCGAATACGAAACACCTGATTTCTCAATGTTCAGTATGTCTATTTTCTGCTCATCCAAAAGCTTAATCAAATAGCCTGGGCTGCCGCTCTCAAACCAGTAAGGCATAAATTCTTTGCTGTCAAAGTGTTTGAGCAAACCGAATGGATTGTACACGGTAAGCTCCTTTTTGGTAAACCGATAGCCGTTGTAAAAATTTTTAAGTTTATCTAAATATGCACCCTTATTCTCAAATTCAAGTTCCTCAACTCCCAAATCTATCCACTCAGCAAAATCTCGTTCCAATTCTTCCTGGGTTATTCCCAAAATATCCGCAAACTCAGGGTCTAGCGTTATGTCTGTCAAATTGTTGAGCGCACTGAAAATGCTTACTTGCGCAAATTTCGTTATGCCTGTCAAAAAAGCAAAACGCAAATACTCTTCGGAACCTTTTATGATTTTGTAAAAATCTCTTAAAACATCCCTATTTTTCTCAAAAGCTTTTTTGTTGCTTATAACGGACAAAAGCGGGCAGTCGTATTCATCTATAATAACCACCGTTGGCTTGCCGTATTTTTCAAATGCTGCCAAAATCAAATTTAAAAACTTTGTGCTTAAAGTCTCTCCTGCAAGCTCTAAGCCAAGCGATTTAGCAGATTTCATTAGTTGCGTATTTATAGCATCTTCCAAAGCCGCAAAGCCTTCATCAAAATCGCCCTGGCTCATGTCCAGCCGTATAACAGGGTGGCTTTCCCATTGCCAGTCGGTTTTGTCTATTGCCAAGCCCTCGAACAATTCCCGCTTTCCTTGAAAGAGCGCGGTTAGTGTTGAGCAGAGCAGGGTTTTTCCAAAGCGACGAGGGCGGGAAAGGAAGAATTGCGTTTTGCCCTGTGTTATTAATTTGTAAATCAAATCAGTTTTATCCACATAGAGAAGTTTCTCGTTGCGGATATGCTCAAAAACTTGTCTGCCTGTTGGGAGTAGCTGCATAGTTGGTAAAATAGAATTTTCGGGCGTTGCAAATTTGCGTTGTTGGGGCGTTGCACGCAACGCCCGTACAGCGTTGTTGGGGCGAAAAATTTTTCGCCCTTACAGGGTGCCTAGCGTATCGTTATTTTTTTTCGTATATTTCCTTGCTTTTCTATGTATATGCCTGGGGTTGTGGGTTTTTGCGTACCTAGCGAGGTG
>WRMM01000208.1 GCA_009777135.1 Candidatus Fibrimonadales bacterium | reverse complement strand
TTTCTGAAAAAGAAAAATTTTCAAAGGAAAAATAAAATGACTCAAAATTCTTTTTATATTATTTTTTCGATTATCACAAATTAACACTTGCCATTTTAACTCTGAATTTTGTTCCAAAGATTCTAAAAATTCCGTATCTAAATTGCAATCACATAAAATTATATTCCGTTGAATATTCATTTAAGCATCTCCTTTTGTTTTTCTATAGGCAACTTTAACCGGCTTCCCATTTCAAAATCAATTTCATCAATATTATTCCAAATGCCAAGCAAAGGAATCAAATACTTCTCGCCAATTTTCTCTGCAACAAACTTGCGTGCTTCATACTTGTCTACGAGCTGCGTATAAATCGGTTTGCGATCGTTGATTTTTAACCATTGCATTTTCTCATTAAACATTTTCCATTATTCCCAACGCCACCCTCTTAAACAACTTAAAAGGCAAATTCAACAAATCAAACAATCTTTTCTTTTTCACCAACAACCGCAACGCGCAGCCAAGCTCAGAATGAAACACCTTATAATCATTCTCGGTTATTATTCTATTAGGAGCTTTATAAAAACATCTCGGCTTTTTTATGCATTCCATATCAGAGTCGCTTATAGCCCAGTTATTTTTCAACCTAAAAGGCAATTCCGTGCTGAAAGGCTCATATTTACTGTCTGACGCAGCAAAATAATGAAGTATTTTCGCGCTATGCAAATAATTTACCCCAAACCAAATTTGGCAATTATATTTGCCATCCAATTCCTGAATAGCATTCAATTCAAAATTCGTCAAAGTCAAAGCTGTCTGGTCCGTGAAAATCCCGCTTTCGCAAGTTTTTTTCCAATTTTCATGCCATTTAGCAAAAAAATGATGCCCTGCCTCCGTGTCTCTGCACCAAATAACGCCACCGTTGAAAAATTTGCTTCTCTTGGGGATATTTCTAAAATTTTTCTTGATAAAACCATAGCTATTCTTTGGCATTTTGCGCAAATAAATCTCGCTATCGAATTCAGAATGAAAATCCAATGCAAGCATGACATCGTGCGGGAGCTTTGAAATTTCTTCCAATTGCCCGCAAAAAATCGTATCGCCATCCACATATAAAAAATCGCCTTTGATATGTTCTCTCATGGAAGTTTTCAAAAACCTGTTTATCTGCATATTCGTCAGATTTTCCGGAGCTTGTTTTACAACGATTTCATTTACTAATTCTCTGATTTTTGCCCTGTCATTTATCAAATTTTCATTTGTTCTTGTATCCAATAGCAAAGAAACAAAGGCATTGGGCATATATATTCGCAAAGAAACAATGGAAATATATGTCTGTTCCAGATAAATATCTTTTTCATTGCTTGTAAGAACATAAAGAAATTTCATAATGACTTATACACCTCTGCCGTCCGCATAGCTATCTTATCCCAATCATACTTCTCCCTCAACAAGCTATCATAATCCGCAATCGGGAAAATCCTTGAATCGGGGCTATCGGGGTTCAGACAATTAGCCAACGCTTTTACATCCCCGCACGGGAAATAGCATTCCTCCGGTAAGCCCACCTCCCTGTGTTCCGGTATGTCGCTTGCCAGAATTCGGCAGCCGTAGCTCATTGCTTCCAGCAGTGTGAAAGGCAAGCCTTCGTGATGACTGGGGATTACGAACAGGCCGCATTCCAAAAGCAGCTTCTCCTTGGCCTCGCCATGCACAAAGCCGGGCAACTCAACGCCCAACCTCTTAGCCTTCTCAACAAAATCCCGGGAATACTTCGAACAATGATCCGCCTTCCCCGCAATAATAATCCTGTGAATCCTTGAATCGGGGCCATCGGGGTTCAGACAAATTGCATCCAGCAAATCGCTAAACCCTTTCTCCTTCACAAACCTGCCCATGGCGAAAATGAATTTGCCCTGACCATTGTTTTTTTGCGATGACAATTCAACGCCGTTGGGGATAATCGCAGATTTCTTATTTTCTGATATTGGATTAGATTTGTTCAAAACAATAATGTTATTGGAAAATTTAATGCCTATTCTCTCCCCAACCCTCAGTATCTTTTTTGCAAAGAACCCCCATTTGCATCTTTTGTAATCTGCCCCATGATGCGTCAAAACAACCTTGCAGCCTATCAGGCGGAACAACGGCGCAAAAAATGCCGGGCCTATGCCGTGGATGTGAACGATATCCGGCTTGTTGAATAATATGTGGAAAAATGCAAAAAACATATAGGAAATGGTTTCAAAATGCTGATTTGCAATGCACGGCAACCAAACCATCTTCACATCGCTTGGATCGCTGACCCTGTATTTTTTGCGACCATAAACCGTAATATCCAAACCCATTTTCACAAGCCTGAAGTAAAGGTTCTTGCAGTGCGTTTCTATACCGCCCTGAACATTGGGAAAGCCGCGTAAGCCTACTACGGAAATTTTCACGCCGCCTCCCTGAAACAATTCATATTCGCTAGGGGAAAACTTCTATAGTATTTATCGAGCTTCCCAAGTTTAAAAAGACCGCTGATAAATGCCGGACCTTTAGGGACAAGATTGTTTTCTTGTTCAAAAATCTGCATATACAACTCGCCATTGACTGCGCCGTGGAAGAAACCAGAGAAGATACCTGGGATGAAGCGGTAAAGTTTGGCGTTGCAAAAACGGCTCGCAATATGCTTTCTGTTGGCGCGGCAGTTAACCCCTTAAATTCGCTTAAATTAGCCGTTTTTTTTCGTTTTTACCCCAAATTTGATTTAAAAAAAGTTTGTTGCAGCCTCATTTTTCCTCAAAGCCAATGCCGAACCGGCAGTTAACTGCCATGGAAAAGGGCATTTCATAGAAAATTCCACATTAAGGGCTTTTCATGATGAAATATATATCCAAAATAACAAATAAAATGAAAAAACAAAAAAAAATGCCTTTTTTTTGCATTTTAAAGTGATATTTACGGCTTGAGCTTTGGGTGCAGGGTCTTTGTATAGACAAATGACACGGTTTACAGTTTGAGCTTTGGGTATAGGGTCTTTAGATTTTAGTAATATAACCGAAATAACCAAAAAACAGTATTTAATTTTATATATTACTTCCCAAATGACAAATGCTAATACATTTACTTTTATAGCAGAGAAGTCTCCTAAGTCTTTGGTTGAAGCTTGCGCATCAGGGAGAAGTTGAAGTGAAAGTTTCCGTTGTAGGTCTGCGTAGCTTGGTGATTTCTTTGCAAAAAATCACCATAATACCTAACGGCGTTGAGCTACGGCAGCGAAAAAACTGCCGCGCCAGCAGTTATCCCATTGCCGGGGGCGGGTTTGCGAGGGAAAGGGGGATACCTGCGTGAAGCCCATCAAACTCTGCTTCTGCGCCTCGAGCGGGGGGCATTATTGGACAATGCTTCAGCTGAAGGCTTTGGCTGACAAATACCCAAACTTCATCATAACGGAAAGGCTGGGCTACAAAGAAGAGGCTCTGGCAGAGCAGGCTTATTTTATGCCGATGCTTAACCGCAGAAAACCGTTTTCAATATTTCTTTTGTTTTATGTCGCCGTTAAATCTTTTTTTGTCGTTCTCAAGGAAAAGCCGACACATATAATAGCAAACGGCGCATTCATCACCGTTCCTGCTATGCTTATAGGCAAACTGCTAGGGAAAAAAATTGTTTTCTTTGAAACCACGGCAAGGGTGAGCAGCCCAAGCCTGACCGGAAAGCTTGCCTACAAATTTTTCGCAGATTTGTTTATTGTCCAGTACGACAGCATGCTGAATGTTTACCCGAAAGCGCAGGTGGGCAGCGTTATATGATTTTCGTGATTACAGGCACCCAGAAATTTGGTTTCAACCGCTTGCTGAAAGCGATTGACGAGCTGCTTGCGGATGGAAAAATAAACGAGAAAGTTTTTGCGCAGATCGGTTGCTCAAAATATATTCCGCGGAATTATGAGTATATTCAATTTTTGCCGACGCTGGAATTCAACAGGCATGTGAGCGAGGCGTCTTTAATTGTTACTCATTCTGGAGGCTCGGCAATAAATACATCGCTGAAAGCGAACAAAAGAGTGGTTGCCGTTCCAAGGCTTCGTAAGTTCGGCGAGCATGTAGATGACCATCAATTGGAGATTGCAAAGGAGTACGGCAAGGCGAATCTTTTGGAAGTTTGCTATGATGTAGAAAAGCTAGGCGAGCATATTGAGATTGCGAGAGCTAAGGAGTTTGCGGGGCTGGAGAACAGGAAGAGCAAGATTGCAGATATTATTGAGCAATGG
>WRMM01000207.1 GCA_009777135.1 Candidatus Fibrimonadales bacterium | reverse complement strand
ATGGATATTGGAATGCTAACGGCTATGTACGGATTTGAAATGAAGCAAGCAATAATAAAAAATACGCTTTTAGGCTATGCAAAAGGCGGAATCTATGAAAATTTAATTGCCGATATTTTAAGCAAAAAAAACATTCCTTTATATTTTTACAAGCCAGAAAACAATGCGCAAGAAATAGAATTTCTGATGACTCAAGAAACAAATATTATTCCCATTGAAGTAAAATCCGGAAACAACGCAACCGTTTCTTTGAATAAATTTATAGAAGAATTTTCCCCGCCGCAGGCGATTAAGTTTGTAACGGGCAATTTAGGAATAGCTGAGAGCAAAGTAACTTTGCCGCTGTACATGGCTATGTTTTTGTGAAGTCAACAAAGCCTATACCCCGTGCTCCACTTCCGATAATTTCAGCGCTAATTCAATAGTATCGTCCATGTCATAATATTTGTATTCACCCAAACGTCCGCAGAAAATCACATTTTGATTGCTTTTTGCAAGGGCTTGATATTTTTTCAGCAATTCAGTGTTCTTTTCGTTGTTTATGGGATAATATGCTTCTTTGCCTCGTTGCCAATCCGCAGGATATTCTCTTGTTATTATGGTTTTGGGAACATTTACCCAATCAAAATGCTTATGCTCAATTATTCGGGTGTATGGGGTTTCTCGGTCTGTGTAATTCACAACGGCATTCCCTTGAAAATTCTCAATATTTAATTTTTCCGTTTCAAATCTTAAACTTCGGTATTCCAAATTCCCGAATTTATATTCGAAAAATTCATCTATGGCACCTGTGTAAATGATTTTTTTTGCAATAGAATTAAAATATTCCCGTTCTTTTAGATAGTCAGTTTTCAATTTAATTTCTATGCCGCTAAGGAGTTTTTCAAAAATCTGCGTGTAGCCGCCAATTGGTATTCCTTGATAAAGCTCGCCAAAATAATCGTTGTTAAAGGTAAAGCGAAGCGGCACTCTTTTGATTATGCTTGCCGGCAAATTTTTGCACGCTTTACCCCATTGCTTTTCTGTGTAACCTTTTATAAGCTTCTGATAAATATCTTTGCCCGCAAGAGAAATAGCATGTTGCTCTAAATTTTTTGCATCGCATTCTCTATAACCTATGCGAGCTTTTGCTTCTTCTGGCGTTTTAACTCCCCACAACTGATAAAATGTATTCATATTAAACGGCAAATTGTAAAGCTTGCCTTTATAGTTTGCGATTGGCGAATTTGTAAAGCGATTGAATGGGGCAAGGCTATTTACATAATCCCAAACTTCTTTGTTGTTGGTATGGAAAATATGAGCACCGTATTTATGCACTTGAATACCAGCCATTTTTTGCGTATATGAATTGCCGCCAATATGGCTCCGTTTGTCTATCACAAGGCATTTTTTCCCTTTCTTCTTTGCTTTGTGCGCAAATACAGAACCAAAAAAGCCTGCACCAACAATTAAATAATCAAAAGAAAGCATATTCCGTTCTCCCATGCGCAATTTTTAGCAATTCTTCAAAGTTTTCCCTTACAGAATATCGCTCTTTAAGTTTTTCATAAATCCCGTTGCTTTTATTCCACTCGTCTAAAAGCGGCTGGTATTTTATTGAATGTATGGCCCTTGCAAGAGCAACGTTGGGTTCCATATTTTTGCTTGAAAATTCTTGGTCAAAAAATGTGATTTGCTTTTTTGCCTCGTTGTAAAAAGCATTTGCCGGGACAAGTTCCCAAAAGCATTTCTTTGTTTTGCCAAACACTTTGAAAATGGAATCTTTTATATAGTCAAAAGAAGCAAGCACCTCATCTTCTTCCAAACAATTTCTCTTTATTTTTTCAAGCCAGTAGTCCCAAAGAACAGGATCAGTGCATTTTGGCATGGAAACAAAGTTTCCATTTGGTTCTAAATTCACGGGAATAACCGATATGCCAAGCTCTTCTAAAATTTTGTGATTTTCATAGAGAATTTTTAGCCTTGGCGCAGCATCAATATGCAAAGCTTCTTTTTTAGCAATATTGTTTGAATTTAGCACAGTAGCAAATCTTTTATTTGCGTTGCGATAGAGCGTTATTTTAGCATAATCAACTTCGCAGCTTTCATCATCTTCCGATACCAAGGCTTCCACCAAATAGCTATTGCAGATATTTTCAAAAATACCTATCTTAACGGAGTTTTGAAGCAATCTCGCTTCGCTTGTGGAAAGACCATAAAAAGGCTTGCTTCCAAAGAATTCATTTGGCAGCGCATTTTCCGAGAAAACTTCAAGGGCAGCGCGATGGTCTCCAACAGGGTAATACCATTTTTGCTTTTTAAATCCAGCTTCAAAAAGCATTTCTTTAATCTGTTTTTTATCCATTTTTTCAATATTAAACGTCTCTCTGCACATTTTTTTAATTCCGCATGGGTTTTCAAAAACTAAAAGCAACTTGCCATTTGCTTTTAATTTTGAATATAAATTTTGCAAATAATATTTTGAAATTTCTTTTGGCTCATAAGCAATTATATAATCATTTTCTCCATTAGGAATTTCATTGCATTTTAAATTCAGAACAGAAGAGTTTTGAGCAAAAGGATACCAGCACAAAATGCCATTATGAAGCGAATTGCTATTTGCTGCAACCGCATTTGCCAGCACATTTTTTGTATATGCTATATTATTGACTATAACCGAATTTACTCCGGCATTATTGGCATGCAATAAATCTTCTGCGCTGCTTATTCCCCAAACATTCACCTCAACGCCAAGCGCCACCGCTTCTCCAACCACGCCAAATTGCTTCATTCCGTGGGCATCTATGTTCAATGCGCTGGCTCCAAGCGCCAAACATTCCTGCGCGGTAATTGTTATTCCGCCGCCGCACAAAAGCGCGGTTTTTGCGTTTGGGTCAAGAGCTTTTATTATTTGCATTGTAAAATGATTGAAAGAAGAAAACAAAACTCTTTCAAGCATTTCCAGTTCTTTCACAAGCTCCCAAGCCTTTTCTTCTATGAGATAATAACCCACTATCCCGTTTTTAATCTCAATATTTATAACTATATTTTTATGCGGCTTCAGCAACTCTAAAACTTCCCTTAAAGTTGGAATTTCCATAAACTTAGGCTCAGAAATTTGCCTTTTGTTAAAATTGAATTTTTTCAATTCCTGCAAGGTATAATCTTTAACCCACCCGGTGCCATTTGAAAGCCTATCTATTCTCTCATCATGAGTGACCACAATTTCGCCATCTTTTGTCAGATGAATATCTAGTTCAACTCCATCTGCGCCCAATTCGGCAGCCCTTGCAAATGCTTGCAAAGTATTTTCCGGCATTTCGCTGTAAGCGCCTCTATGACCCCAAATTTGCATAATCCTCACTCCACTGTGCAATGCCATTTTTAATTTGCCTGTTTTGCCCAGCTCCAAATCTAATAAAATTTACCACGCTTTGCTGCGGTTCAACAAGCATAATATCAAAGCTTTCCTGAATTGCCTCGCCAAGCTTGCGAAAAGGCACGTGGGCATTTTGCGGTTTGTGTTCCAGAAAATACTCACATTTTGCGTTATTTATGGAAATAATCGGAAAATTTCCGTTGTAAAGCAAATCGCAATGATTGTGCCCATTTAAAAAAGCGATTATTTTTTTTGAGTTGGCATTCAAAATTTCCATTATCTCGCTCTCGCCCCGAATCTCTTTTGCCCAAGCCTGCAAAACAGCCATTGGCGGCAGGTGAGAAAAAATCATTGCCTTGTGGCTATTTTCAAGTTCATTGGAAAGAAAGTTCAGCGTTTCCATGCTAAATCCATATCTCAAAGCATTGTTGTTATCATAGCTATCCAAAAAAATAAAACGCAAATTCTGCTCGGGAAAATTCACTGAATAATTGAGTTCGTTTTTGTTTAAGTAGAGTTCGCTTAATTCATGCCTGGTGAAAATTTCTGGATTTTTGTTAAAGCAATTATAATCGTGGTTGCCAATAGCTGCATGCACAGGCATTTTATTTTGCTTTAAGTCGTTTAAAATTATGTTTGCATATTCGATTGTTTTTTGTTTTGGCGCCATTCCGTCCGTGAAGTCGCCGAGGTGTATTATTGCGTTTATTTCGGTGCGTTTGCAGAGTTGCGAAATAGCTTCTGCTGTGTGTTTCCAGGTTCCGTTTTCTACTAAATGATTGTCTGCGAGCAGAATAAAGGCGAGGGTTTTACTGGTTTTTAGGTTTTTTACTTGTTCTGCTGTTTTGTTTGCCTCTTGTTCAAGCCATTTTGGTGGAAATTC
>WRMM01000206.1 GCA_009777135.1 Candidatus Fibrimonadales bacterium | reverse complement strand
TGCTTCTTTGGAAGCAGGTTATAGATGGGAAGACAACACTTTGGAAAATAAAAGCATTCCTTGGAGCATAGCGCCGGCTACGAGAGCTTTTGTAGAACCTCCCGCAATGAACGTTACATATTCACCTGCTCTCACTTTAGAGAGCTTAGATTTGCCTTCTGATTACGCCTGGGCTTCGCCAAGCACCCAAATAACCTCATGTGGCGCATTGAGATTTGATGCCGCATATCTTGACATAAGCGGAAATTATGCGCTTGCAAGCGGTGGAATAACCGTTAATGTAGCTCAGGCAATAGGCACATTCCCGTTGCTTCCTCCAATAGACGCTCCATACGTTCCGGGTCAAACGTTGCAATTCGTTTCTCTTCCGTTGGACTACGAATGGGAAAATTCCGCCGCTGAACTTGGATTTGGAGACGGAAAAGTTTTCTCTGCAATTTATACAGACCCAAGCGGAAATTATACTTCTGCAAAAGGAAACATTACCGTAAATGTGCCAAAAGGCACAGGCTCTGGCACGGTGACCATAGCAGACTGGGTATATGGCGAAGATGCAAGCACGCCGAGCGCAAGTTCCGAGACAAATCTCGGGACTCCTGTTTTCAGATATTCTGGCGTTTCAAACGGTGGGAATGAGTACCAAGAAAGCGCGGTTCCGCCCTCTTTAGCCGGCAGTTACACTGTAACCGCAACATTCCTTTCAAACGCCAATTACAATGAGCTATCCGTGAGCGAAAATTTCACAATACTCAGAGCAGAAGGCAACGGCACGGTTTCAATAGAAGACTGGTATTTTGGCGAACCGCCAAAATCTTCATTTATTTCTTCAACCAACGGCATAGAGGGAGCGGAATTTTTATACTGGAGCGAAGATGGCGAATCTTACCTTCCAAATCCATCCGTGCCTTCAAACATAGGTTTATACGTTGTTGAGGTCACCTTTCCGCAAAAAGCAAATTACGAAGCTTACCAAGCGAGAGCAAAATTTGAAATAAAAGCCAGAAAACAACTGACAGTCACTTGGGAAGACAAGAGCGTATTTGTTTACAACAAAATGGTTCAATATCCCAGAGCAACCGCAAGAGACGGAGACCTTGAAATTCCGCTGACCATTACGAACATCCACAGCGAAGCAGGGACATATTCGGGGCAAAGCGCGCCGCTTGCCATAATCACAGACGAAGTTCTCCGAAGCAGATACACCTTGCTAAACAACACGGTTGATTACGAAATAACTAAAAAAACGCTAAAGCCCTACTTTAATTCAGCTGCCGAAATGTCAGATTTCAAATTCAGCGCAGACACGGTATGGGTGCCGCGAAACGTATTTGCCGATTCTGCTGCCATGCAAGCTGTGTTAAGCTCCGTTATAGACTACCAAGGCTTTGCAACAGACACTCTCAAGCACGAGAGTGATAATTCTTCCGTATTAAGTGCCGCGCCAGCAGTTAGCTTGCAATATTTCCCCGTGCCATCGTCAACGTATCTTGCAAGGCGCGTGGAAACAAACCAGCGCGCAACAGCAACAATCATCACCGATGACGTATCTGCGACAAATTATGCTTTAGTCAGAAACAGTATTTTGATAATGGAAACCATAGATGAAAGCGAAACTGCAGTATCCGTGTCTTGCTTTAGAAGCGACAGGTGCACCATGCTTAACGAGGAAGTTTGCGAAAAAATCGGCGGCGATGTGGTTGAAAGCTGCGTAATGAGAAAATCTTGCCTTATGGGCAATGTTTGCGTGAATAACATGCTAATAGGAACCTGCTTTGAAAACGGCGGCACAGCAATCGCAGAAAGCTGCGAAGGAATGACGCCAATAATCAACTCTCAACTCTCAACTCTCAACTCAACCACGCCACTCTACTATGATTTAAAAGGCACTCCGCTAGGCACTGCAAAACCTGCAACCCCCGGCATTTACATAGAGAAGCAAGGCAAGCACGTGAGGAAAATAGTGGTGAAGTAATCAGGATAACTCAGCCGGTTATCCCCATTGCTTTTGCTAGTTCCGTTATGTGCGGATCTTGCGGAAATTTTTCTTTTGCCTCTGAAACTATTTTTATGGCTTCTTGAACATTGCCGCTTAATGCAAGCGCTTGCCCGTAAAGAAATATGAATTCCGGTTTGCTGCCTAAATCCTTTTTCAAAAATTCCAGATTGTCAAATGCTTCTTTGGCTTTATCCTTTGCAATGTAAATTTCAGCCAATGCCAATGGATTATGCGCCGTTCCGAGCAGCATATTTTTGAGTGTTTTTAGAATATCTATTGCAAGCGGAGTTTCATTTTTTTTCCAGTGCTCCGCCAAAAATTGCAAAGCGTTTGTGTGAGATGTCATTGCATTGGAAGGCAAAAAACTAATTTTGGGAATGTGAGATGCCAAATAGCCATACCACTTAATGGCTTCTTCTATTTGCCCTGATTGAAACAAAAGTCGAGCTTTTTGGTTTATGGAAGGCTCAAAATAAGGATCAAGTTTCAAAGACTGGTTTAGGTAATCCATAGCTTCGTCTGCTTTTCCCAAATGCTCCAATACTCTGGCTATGTTTTGCGGAATTAAAATTTCAAATTCATTGTATCGCTCTTTCTTCGATTTTTCCAAAGCATTTTTAAACCAAATAAGAGCATTTTCATAATCTTCTATAATTTCATGGCTTGCTCCATAATGATACATGGCATTCGGATTCATTTTCATTGGATCTGGATATTCCTCTTTGAATAAAGCAAGATTTCGTTTCTGTTTTTCTTTAAGCTGGGCAGTGTCTTCATAGCCCGTGTGGAAAATTTCCAAAGGAATCAGTTCTTCTGCCAGTTTTAATTTTCTTATGCTTGGCAAAATTTGCTCATGAATTTTGCCTTCAAAGCGTATTTTGGGATTATTTGGAAATACTCTGATTTGAGAAAATTTTATTCCAGTTTTGCCTTTGTCAGAAGAATTGCAAACTACTAAGTAAAATACCTTGCTGGGAGTTTCCATGCTTAGTTTTTTTCTAAGCTCTTCGATAGTTTTCATAGGTATTCTGTCATCTGCATCCAGCCAAATTATCCAACGGCTTGCAGCTTTTGAGATGGAATAATTTCTTGCTGCAGAAAAATCTTTTGTCCATGCAAAGTGCTCAATTTTTGCTCCATAACTTTGTGCTATTTCTACAGTTTTATCTGTTGATCCAGTATCTGTAACCAAAATTTCATCTGCCAAGCCCTGCGCAGATTTTAGGCATTCTCCTATATTTTCCTCTTCATTTTTTACTATCATGCAAAGGGAAAGCAGCGGTCGCTTATCATTTTTATTGAGCAGCGTCAAATTAGCTCGTTCAAACAGCCATTTTGCTTCTTCGTCATCGCTTTGCTCTTTCAGCATTTGTTCTGCATAATTTTTTGATAATTTAAAATTTCCCTGCTCAAATTCCCATAAACTTAAATTTTTCAAAGAATTGCGTTTTATAACTGAATAGTTTGATCCGCCAATAGAAATATCTATTTTCATAGTGAGCAGTTTTCTAAAGAGAACCATGCTCTCTGCTTTTTTATTTTGCGATATTAAAATTGTGGCAAGCCCGTAATATGCCTCTTCGTTTCTTGGAAATTGTTTTATGCATTTTTCAAATATATCCTTTGCTTCATCAAGCTTGTTCAGTACGCTTAAATGTCTGCCGAATTTGTTCATGGCATTAATTTTTAGGTCAAGCTGATTAGAATGGCATTTAAATTCTGAGGCTCGTTTGTAATACTCTATGGCTTTTTCTGTTTCGTTCAATACGGAATAAGAATCACCGAACTCAATTAAGCCTTCTATGCGTTTTTCCTGCTCAGGGTCCGCCAGTTGCAGCTCTAGATTTCTTCTGGCTTTTTTTTGCCGGATTTCCAGAGTTTCATAGCCCATGTGCCAGATTAGAATGTTGGTATTAACAGGGTTTAAACCTGCTTCAGATGCGGTTCTTATTATGTTCTCATGTATGCGACCTTCAAAGCGTATTTTCGGACTGTTTGGGAACATTCTGGCTTGCATGAATCTTAGGCCGATTGGCTTGCCTTCTTCCGTATTGCAAACCGTAAAGGAAATCATACGATCCAGCGCAGTTAGCTTTAGCTTGTTGAAAGCATCTACTTGGTCTGGCGGAACATAGTCATCTGCATCCATCCATAGAATCCATGAGCAGCTCGCTTTTTCAAGGCTAAGATTTCTGGAATAGGCGAAATCCCCAATCTATTCGGATTGCATCAAAACTGTTTTTAGAAAAGATTGAATAATTTCAATGGTT
>WRMM01000205.1 GCA_009777135.1 Candidatus Fibrimonadales bacterium | reverse complement strand
CTGGGAGGCCATGGACTCCGAATTGGATTTGCCCTGCCCTATGCCGCAGAAATTCTTGTCTATGAACTCCTTGTTGCACAGTTCCTGCAACTCGTTGCGAACGGAGACAACCTCCTGGTCACCGGTTATTTCTGCGACTGCCACAGGCTTTGAACCGCCGCAGCCGAATGTGAAGGCCATTGCAAGCGAAGCACCTGCTACCGAAAGAACAAACTTAGCTCTGTTCATTTTTTGCTCCTGTTTCCCCGTTTTTATTCACCCTTGCCAAACTCCTGGGGGAGGTGGAGCTTGGTGGGTTTGCACCGTTGGCGGTGCGGGTTAGTCCTTTTAAAGTTTGCTTACTGCTTCGCTGCTTCCGCTTCCGCCGCTGCCTGTTTAGCATTAATTTCTTTCTTTTTCCTAAGCACTTCTCGTTTGCCGTCTTCTTCATCAATTAATGTAAGCAACGTGCCTTTTTCAGATAATTCAGCGCTACTCATCATCGTCATTTGACTTCCAAGTATTTGTACATCAATCTGTAAACGATTGCTGTCCCTCAGTTTCCATGTGAAACTAAAACTCTTTTTGCCATCCGAAGTTACTCCAGTTCCATCTTTGAAAAATTCCGTAAATCCTGTTGAATTTTCCTCTCCCCAAATTCCTACCAGATTTTTCTCAGTTAGTTTTGAGTCTCCGCAAGAAATGAATGCAAACGCCAAGGCCATTGAAATAGCCACCAAAAGAACAAACTTAGTCTTGTTCATTTTTAACTCCTGTTTCCCCGTTTTTGTTCACCCTTGCCAAACTCCTGGGGGAGGTGGAGCTTGGGGGGGTTGCACCGTGGGGGTGCGGTTAGTTTTTCCTATACAATATAGGCACAGCTATATTAACATTATCGCAGTCAATATTACCAAGAGCATCCATTTCAAAAATCAACTGCTTCACTCCGCTTAAAGGAATATCCACTGGGTATTCCTTGTCATGCCCAAGCTTTCCAGTGTTTATTAGCAAATTTCCATCGCCAAAGATTTTAATTTGAACCCCATTGCCGCAAAATTCATTCTGGTCCAAACCTATAATAGCAGTTAATCTCTCATATTTACCATCTAAATTATAGCGAAGCATTCCATTAGCATGTGTGCCTATGCCTTTGCCGTAGTGTTTTTTGACAATGGTCAGAGGCTTGCCCATAACAGATCTGTCAATTTGCAAATTGCCCCAGTCTTGGCGATGTTCAGCGGGAACACCGAGCCATTCTACATTTCCACTATCTTTTACACAGCGGACATATTGCAAACTGGTCTTATCGCCGCTGTCCCTGAGCACCCCGCTTATCCTGCCAACTACTCGGCTGTAGGTATCATTGACGGTACTGCTGGTACGCTTAATAACATCCTTTAAGGAGTCAATTCCAATCATAGTCCAGCCATAGGCACTACTGGCATTGGCCTCTGTAGCACTCCACCAGATGCTTCCTGCTCCAACATGGGCAAAGCTAAGAGCGCCAGAACTAACGTTAAAGCCGCTACCACCAGGAAGAGCCGCAAAACCATACTCATCTGTAATGCAATAATCATGCTCTATAATTTTAACTCGTCCTCGATCATCTTCTTTTCTTTCCGTGAATTTACATTCCCATTCTGTCCAGCCGCTTTTTGCCTTCAAATACTTTCCCGCATTTGAATAATATTCTCCATCGTCTTTTATATAACTAACATCTTTTTTATTATAAATAAGAAAATTCATTAATTCTGTCCATTCTTTATTGTTTGGCAAATACCAACCTTGGGGGCAAATACCTTGATGCTTCACATTGCCTTTTTCCCACATCGCATTATTATACTTTTCTCTATCCAAATCCATAGCCTCGCTCCAATCGTAAAGCCGGCCGTATTTCTGGCAATTCTCAGGTTTTTTATCGTAGCATAAACCTAAATGTCCATCTTCGCCATGATAGTTCAAGTTCTCCGCCATCCAGATTTGAGTGCCTATTCGCACGCTTTTGTATGTTTTGCCATCTCTGGGGTCGGTAAAAGCATTCGTTAGATTCGCCAACGGAACTGCCGTTTCTATCTGGCTGCTTTTTCTAACTAAGCCAAAAGTTTCGCCGTAATCAGTGCTGCCACTAAAAACGTTGCCATTTATCGTTCCGCTAAGATCAAGGCTCCCATAGTCACTTGGATGCTCTATCCATTTCTGAAATATCAAATTGTATTTTCCTTCAGTGTAGGACACGCTCATTTCATACGACCCTTCTTTGGAATTTGTTTTGTAAGGAAGATTGTAAAAATGAAAAATTGCCTTATAGCTGCCATTTTCCTCATATACATTAAGTATTAGCCCAGTTTCTCCTTGCCCAGCATAATAACTGCCTTCCCAAGTCCCGACCAATTTTCTTAACGCTTGCTCTGCCTGCGCAAAAGCACCAGTTGTTAGCAATGCAAGCAAAACAGCCGCAACCATCGTCTTGCTGATAAACCTTTTGAAAATTTTAGCTTTCATTTTTGTTCCTGTTTTACTGCAACTCACCATCTTTGTAGTATTCTACTCTTGTCGATCCTTCATCATAGTATTTCCATTCTCCATGTTTTTTGCCATCTTTGAAACTTCCAGTAACTCTGCCCTCTTCATCGCCTGAACTGTATTCTCCATGAAATTTGCCGTTTTTCATATTTACATTGCAAGAATAGCCGCATTCTGTACAGTCAGAACAATTAACTTTTCCGCTATATGGTTTATTTTTCATAAAATAAACATCGCCTCTTTCCTCTAATTCAGAAATATTAACTGGGCGAGGGCATACTTTGTCTGCTTTTGCCTGTTGAGTTTGATACTCTTGCGAACATTTGGCTAAGTCGCTTGTAGCAGCTTGAATTTGATATTCTTGCGTACATTTGTTGGTTTGGACTTGATATTCTTCTTGACATTTGGCATAGTCGCTTTTAGCTTTGCCTGCCAAGTCTTTATATTCTTGCTGACATTTGGCTAAATCGCTTTTAGCTTTGTCCTCCAAGACTTTATACTCTCCTAAGCATTTAGCGTAGTCGCTTGTAACTTTGCTAACTTGATCTTTATGTTCTTCTAGGCATTTGGCACTATTGCTCGCAGCATCTTTGCTTGCTTGAGCCGCTATTTGAGCGGCTTGAGCTTGGTATTCTTGCATACATTTGGTGTAGTTGCTCATGGCATCTTTGTTAGCTTGGGCTATCTGAGCAGCTTGAGTTTGAGCTTGGGCTTGATATTCTTGAATACATTTGGTATAGTTGCTCGCGGCATCTTTGTCTGCTTTTGCTTGTTGAGCTTGATATTCTTGCAAACATTTCGTAGCGGGGTTTGTTTGAGCTATTTTGGCTTGATATTCTTGTTGACACTTGGCATAACCGTTTGCGGCAACTTGGCTTGTTTGAGTTGCTTGAGCTTGATGTTTTTCCAAGCATTTAGCATAATCGCTTGATTTATATTCTTCTGTACATTTGGCATGCCCACTCGTTACTGGAGCTATTTGCACTTTATATTCTTCAAAACATTTATTTTGGTTGCTTCCTACTTGAGTTGTCGGGGTCTTGTGCTTTTCTGCGCATTTAGTCAGACCGCTTGTCGCTTTTTCCAAACATTCAGTATAACTGCTTGTTGAAGTTTGGCTCATTTTTACGCATTTATCGTAAATAGTTTTTGCCTTTTTGGTTTCGGTATCGCATACTGCGGATTGCGCAAATGCAATGCTTGTGAACATCGTTGCCAATACAACAAAAATGAAGAATATCGTTTTCATTTTTAACTCCTGTTTCCCCGTTTTTGTTTACCCTTGCCAAGCCCCTAGGGGAGGCGGAGATTGGTGGGTTTGCACCATTAGTGGCGCTGGATTTATTACCCTTTTTGAACGAATACCAGCATATTCACATTGCTGCGAATTGGCGGGGGCTCCACTGGACGGGTCATAAGTTTGAGTGCGCACAGCAAACTTAGAAGGCACCCTAATGGCGGTAATGGTTCCGGATTTTGCGTTATTTCAACGGAATTGATACAAACAAGCTCCCAACCGCCTTGTGCTTCTTTCTGAATAATGCTTTGGTACTGCTCCATCGCATCGCTCATGTTGCCATCGTGCCCTATCGTCAATTTTTTAGGTCCTGCAATAACTTTATATTGTGCCATGTCCTACTCTCCTATCGTTACATTCAGTTTTTTCAATGTGAAAAAACATATTACCAGCCGATTTTACAAAATTTAACATAAAACCCCCTTTTTCAGTTGATTGACTGCTTTCGAGATACTTTCAATAATCTCCTTAATAG
>WRMM01000204.1 GCA_009777135.1 Candidatus Fibrimonadales bacterium | reverse complement strand
CTCTCAGATAGTCCGGTAAATTTTGAAATTTTTTCAATAGGCATGCCGTCTGACTTCATTTCTTTAGCGATTTTCATATTATTTTCTACAACCGCAGTGCGAATAGCGCTGTCTATGCTTTGCCGATCCATAAGAAACTTCTCGTAAGCAGCAAGCTCTTCCGGCGACATCTTCAGCTTGTCTAGCTTCTCGCTGGCTTCCTGCAAGCCTGCAGCACTGAACTCCTTCTTCACAACGGAGTTCTTGAGGGTGTAGATCCATTCGTCAAACTTGCTACGTATATGCTCGTCAAACTTTTTAGGGAGTATAAGGTAATACTCTGGATGAATAGGCTCCTTTGGCGTTGGCGGCGTTAACGCATCGTAGCGAGAGAAAGGTATCTGCTCATCGTAATGCATGCCTTTGAAGTTAAGCATGTCGGCGTGGAATAGGTATTCACGCTTGGTGTCTAGCTCGAAGTAGGCTATGTTTATGGAATATACTTTTTTAATATTATAGTCATCGCCAGCGGAGATTTGTTCTACTATTGCCTTGCTTGTGCCGTACAAAGCTTTTCCAAAGAAGTCTGCCTGCCCTGCATACTGTATCTCAAATATCGCAATCTCGCCCGTGTCCATTCTTGCTTTCAAATCAACACGGTTGGTCTTGCCGTCTTTGTTATCCTTGTTGCTTTCGCTTTCTAGTATGTCAAGAATTGTTACTTTCCTTTTGAGAAGCTCGCTTAGGAAGCCTTCAAGGACATCGAAATTGGCTTTGTCGCGCAATACGGTCTTTATTGCGTAGTCAAAAGAGATGATGGTGCGTTCTTCGCTCATAAACGTTAATTTAGAAAAATTTGACCAGCCTTTGGCTGTTCACCAGCGAAATGCCGAGCGTATGGGTGTCCCGATTTTTAGCATCAGTGCAGCTAACCATATTGGAATGCTTTACCGAGCGTGTGTGGCGTTGAACTGCCGAAGGCAGGTTGTTCCTAATTGTTCATTATTAATTATTAATTCTTCATTAAGCATTGAGTTTGCTAAGTTGCAATAAAAGGGGCTTGTAAACGTCATGTAGCCTCCGTTTGCTGTTTTGCCCAATCTTCCAATTTCAATCCCTGCACTCTAGAAAATTCCTTAAAATTATTCGTCACTAAAACTAAATTCAAAGATTTTGCATGAGCGGCTATAAGAGTATCCAAAGGACCGATTATGCAGTTTCTTTTTTTCAAATCCGTTTTTATAACTCCATATTCTTTCGCCGCTAACTTATCAAATGGCATAACATTCACTGCTGACAAAAATTCAAGCAAAGCAATGCCGTTTCTTTCGGGATACATGCTGTTAGCAACTCCGTGTTCCAATTCCGCCAACGTTATTGAAGATATAGAAAGACCGGAAGACCTATTTTCTTTCATTTTTTCAAGAAGAAATTCAAATTTTCTCTTTATGGTATAAATGCAAATGTTGGTGTCTAATATATACATTAAAATTCTTCTCTGATTTCCTCTGTTCCCTGTTCTCGCCCGTTTTCCATAAAATCATCGGAAAATCTATTCAAGCCGCTTAAAAACACTTCCCATTGCTTGTCTTGCGGAACCAGCAAAACAGCGTTCCCAATCTTCTGTATATAAACAGAATTTTCTGCAAAATAAAAATCCTTTGGCAGCGTAAGAACCTGCCTTTGATTATTTATTGTTAATTGCGCCATTTGCATAATCTGCCTCTTGCGGATAAGATAGTAAATTTCCAGAAACGCTCACCCCTGTTGTGCAGGCTTGTGAATGGCAGCCCCTATTGGAGGGGTTTTGGGAAAAGATGCTTGCGGTTCAAGGTTGCCATTGGGGGTAATGTAGAAAATGCCTAGCCATAAATATCCTTTCTCATGCTTATAACTTTGCGGTTTTTATTATAAAGCTCTTCATTTTTCAAAAAGCCATTCTTTTCATAAAAAACCAAAACAGTTTTATTATGCTCAATGTCTGCATCCACGGAAAGAAAACGGCAAGCGGCATGGATTTTATCGCAAGAGCGAGCTATAAATGCAGCAAACTCTATCATGTATGTCCCAATCCCCTTGTATTTTTTCGAAAAATTTTCGTCTACAGCAAGTTTTGCGACTTTCAAGGCTGGAATCATTTTAAACGGATAATTCAAAAAATGAAGCTCCTTTTCCGTTGTGGAGATTTTTATAGAGTCTGTTATTAGAGACATATACGAAGCTATCTTTTTTTGCCTATTGTCTCGCAATAGCCAAGTCAAAGCAATGTGGTCTTTTCTGGAGCGAGCAGCATCTGTTATCAAATATTCGTTATATTCCGGTATCGGGCAGCAAAAATCTTCCAGCCCCAAGCTTGCTGTGCTAAGTTTTTCAAAATGAAAATAATTTGATGCATTTTTCAAAGAAACAAAAATACGATTATCCATTTATATTCCCAATCATATTCATAAAAATTTTATCGCGTTTTCTAAGCTCAGCCAAACGCTCAGAGCTTGGAACTCTGCGAACCTCGGCTATCACTTGCCGAACAATATTCTTGTTGCGAATAACAGTCGCTTGCACAGGTTTGATTCTAACAGCCATATTTTACCTCTATTTGCAGAATATAGAAAAATAAAAAAGGGAACGCTCACCCCTGTTGTGCTGACCCGTGAGCGGCAGCCCCCATTGGAGGCTCGAACATCACCAAAACACACTCCTTGAAAGAATGCACACTTAACCGCTCTATGGCACACCCCGCCCTTCGGGCACCCCTCTCAACTTTGCAAAAAATTTTTGCACAAGAGGGGAATTACGCACACACACATTGCACACATTTTCACAATCCCGTTGCGTAAGGGCAACCACGGCGAGGTGTGCCACAGAGCGTTTATGTGTGCGGTTTGGAGCATTAGGGAATTAATGTAGAAAAATTCTCTGATAAACTTCTAAATTTCCAACCGCTCTTTTCCATATAAGAACGCTTAGACCTCAAGGTCTTGCAATAAGCGTGGAAATCATAGTTGTTTTTTTTGGCAATTCCAGTCCGTATCTTGCGAACTTCTGCTAAAATCGGGTCTTGATATGCTGGCATGTTATATTCCTCCTGCTAGTTTTCAAGTTGTGAAAAATTCCGGCGTAACCAAACTCGGTGTCCATAACGAATTAACATCATTATAACTGCGAATTTTATTTTGGGTGACATTTCCTAAATGAGTGCAATTCCAAGACAAAAGATAATCTATTTTTCCTAAAACGCAGTAAGCCAAATGCAAGCAGTCATATTTCGCCTTGTTTGGAATGCTTAGAATTTTTTGATATGCTATCGCCAATTTTTCAACTCCGTGCGGAATTTCTAACTGCTCTATACCCGATAAAAATTGCAACCGCTTCTGTGCAGCTTCC
This sequence comes from Candidatus Fibrimonadales bacterium, assembly GCA_009777135.1. Classification (GTDB taxonomy): domain Bacteria; phylum Fibrobacterota; class Fibrobacteria; order Fibrobacterales; family Fibrobacteraceae; genus Fibrimonas. Next base: position 928 of record WRMM01000204.1, on the reverse strand, counting down.
TTATCGCCTCCAGAACATTCATCTATAACAAATTGGCTTATAAGTATATTGTATTTGTGTTTCTCTTTTTCCCAAAATAAATTCGTAAGCAACTGCCGAGCAGCAACAATTATGTCCGAGCTTGGCTTCGCAGTTGCATAGCTTGGTATGGTGGTTTCCAAATAAACACTTTTTTTGGACGTTGACATAGGAACAAATATAGAAATTTTTGCTGGGAACGCTCACCCCTGTTGTGCTGACCTGTGAATGGCAGCCCCCTTTGGAGGCTCGAACAGACGGCGGATACGCCCCCTGAAAAATTCTTCCCAAACAGCGCTGGGAATGCTTATGTCTCCAAACAATAAACTCAAAACAGACAATTTATCTATGACGGCGAGAGAAATAATCGGTCCGGTATCAGCAACAATAATCATATTTTCAATTTTTCCAAATCGCTGGCTATATCCGAATAATTCAAATTGGATATGGGGATTTTGTTTTCTGCCAAATGTATTTCAAAATTTACCTTGCTCATGCCAGCTAGCTCAGCTGCCTTGCCTATTGAAAGCAATGAGCACTGGTAGCATTTTATAGCTAAAAAGAGCAATACATCCGCTTGCAATTCTTCTATGGAAGAGCGAACATACGGAAAAACCGCAGTTGGTATCTTAACGCTTAAACAAGGCTCGTTCATAATAAGGAATATAGTAAATTTCGGGAACGCTCACCCCTGTTGTGCTGGCTTGAATGGCAGTAGGGGCTATACACACGGCGAGTTGCCCCAACAATGCACAACCACGTTGCACACATTTTCACAACCACGTTGCACAGGGGCGAAAGATTTTTCGCCCCTGTGCTTGGCCTCCTTTCTTATGAATCTAGAAAACTATCGTCTATAGTCCACAGCATATAACTACCCCCTCAGCTTTGCCCATACTCAATAATCACG
>WRMM01000203.1 GCA_009777135.1 Candidatus Fibrimonadales bacterium | reverse complement strand
AGTGTGTATGCTCCCTTTTCTTTTAGGTCGCTAAAATCAATGGTGTAAAAATATTCTTGAGCAACATAAAAATCATCGCCCTTTTTGCCAGCGGAAAGCTTACCGCTCAACACTGTATTGCCATCTTTTTTGAGGATCCAATCTTCCCCTTCAATATCGGTATCAGAAAGAACCACCGCCGTTTTAACGCGCTCAGGCGTATATCCAGCTTGATTTACCCGAATCCAAATGCCAGCATGAGAAGTAAGAGAAAGAACCATAATCGCTATTATGAATTTTGCCATTATTTAATAACATAGTAAATTTCGGCAATATCAAACATTAGCTCTTTCTCCTCTCCAGCTCCCGTTTAAGAAGAATCCAATAGTGCTTGCCAAAGAATAGCAGGTAGTTTGCAAAAAATAAAGTCAAAAAGAACAAGCCCTCGTAGGAACCCAAAACCAGCGGAACAATAAATAGAACTGCCGCTATAAAAATCGCTATCCATTTGAATGCTATGGGCAGTATAAAGAACAAATAGATTTCTTTGTTTGGATTAATCGTTGCAACGGCAAAAAAGAAAGAACATTCCATGTAAACAAAAGTTTTAATTGGAAGCCCTGTAAGCACAGATGCCAAAATTGTGCTAAACCATGCGAATAGAAAATAAACGGTTAAAAGAGTTGAACCCCATGCGTCTTCCAGCCAAAGCAAAATATTGTAAATAAACCAAAGCACAAAGATAACCAGCAAACTCTCTGTAAGCGGATTTGCTATGAATGTAAATAAACGCCAGATTTCTCCTTGAAAAACTTTGCCTGGATCAAGAGCAAGCTGCTCATCAAAGCCTGGCCGCAGCATTACCAAAATAAATCCCAAAGCCTGCAATAAAGTCAAGGTCAATGGCAGCTTGGGTATGGATAGCCATTTGAGATTTTTGTCTATCCAAACCAGCCAATTGGGAAAGTTCATTTTTTATTCTTCTTCTGAAGAAGCCTCAATTTTTCTGATTAATTCTTCAAAAATTTTTCCGCCGCTCTTTATGTTTTCCACCATCGTTCTTGCATCGTCAGAAAGATCGCTGTTTGGGAATTTTGCGAGCATTTCTTCAAAAGCAATCAATGCAAGAGAATCGTTCTTTTCATATTCGCTAAGCACAAAACCTTGCATAAAATAAGCTTTGTAAGTATCCGGCTCATTTGGCCAAAGCTTGGTTATCACTTTGTATTCGTCAACAGAAATCTTATATAGGTTAAGCTCTTGGTAAAGATTTGCAAGTTCAAAAGCAACATTTTTCTGTATGGAATCGTTTTCGGGGAATAAAATTCTAGCCCTTTCCCAAAGCGACTTTGCTTTTTGCAAATTGCGGTTTTCATACTCGGATCTTGCCTGCGCGGCAAGTTCCGCATAATTGCTTGAAGCAAATTCCAAACCCCAAGAAGTGTCTATAATTGAAGCCGGAACATTTTTTTTGGCAAGCACGCGCTCTTGAATGTTTGCAAATTCTCTGCTCCTTATATTCTTGTAAATGGTTCTCTTAATGCTTTCCCAGTTTTCCGCTTGCCCGTAATTCTGCCTATTCAAAGCAAATTCTCTTTTGTATGCCATATCAGGAACGCTGAGCCAAACGGCTACATCCAGTTTTGAGTCTTCAAAACTCCTTGGCAAAAACAGCGAATCTTTTTCCGCTTCATAAGCAGCTTTCAATGTATCTTCCGAAATGCCCAGCGTTGAAGTCAAAAGCGAATCCGTTAAAACCTTTGCATAAGCTTGGTCTGTTAATTGACGCGTCCAAGCAATGTATTCATAAGATTTATCCAAACCCTTTTCTTTTGCAGCCTTGGCATAAACTCCTCTTTCTATTAAGTTGCTCAAAACGGCGGCTCTGCGGAACATTGCGCGGCGCATAGGGTGAATATTTTCCTGCTCCTGCAAAATATCTTTTTCGGTTATAAAAGGCTTGCCGTCAATCGTTGCCAAAACAACCGAAGAATCAAGCGGAAAATCGCCTTTGCTTTCCAATATGGATTTTGCAAGATCTTTAGCCCTGTCCCAAGGCTTTAGTTGCGGAGCTATAACGGAATCTATATAGAACGCATAATATGTCTGCGTATTTGGAGCCTGCAAAATCTGCGTGACTTTTTTTGCGCCCAATTTTGAAACTTCCGCATCGAGAGCAGGCAGCATTCCAATATCCATAATGGCATGCCCCTGTTTGACAACAGGAATTTCCACGGCTATTTTTGCAAAATCTTCTCTTGCGGAAATTCCATTTATTTTATTTGCCAAAGCAGAAGAATCGGAATCGGAAATGGCTAATAATTTGTATGCGGTTTTTGTTTGAAATTCTTCGGGATTGTTTTTATAGTAATCCTCTGCGCCAGCCGATTCTATTGGAACAAGTTCAATTTTGTAGAGTTTTTTTAGCCTATCTGCCTCTGCGGATTGTATTGCGCGACGGCTGCTATCTATAATGGCTGTTCTGTTGCCGTCGTTTACCAAAGCCGCCAGTTCCAAGTTTTCTTCCAAAAACAAATCTGCCGCTATTTTTTCGCGCAGGCTTATAAACGGAGAAGAGAGCAAAACAGAATCGGTATATCGCGCTTTGTTTTTTTCGTAGTAGTCTAATAACGCTTTGTTTGTGCGGCCCATATTTGCCTGCAGGTAAAAATAGGAATAAACTTGGGCAAGCCTTGCATCTTCGCTATCTGCCAAATTTTTTTGAATGGAAGTTTGCTCGCCGGCAAATAACACGCGGGCGGTTTCTGCCATTCGCCTTGTATTTGCCGTTTGCTGCAGCTCTGAGCTTATGGATTTTTTATCGCGAGAAGCTTCTGGCCTTATGGAAGCTAAAAATTCCGCGTCGGATATGAATAGCGAAGTGTTGCCTATTTTGGCTATGGCTTTGTCTTGTGGCGTAGAGCTGCAGCCAAACAGAACTAAACAAACGGTAACTAGAGCGATGGAAATATTACGCATAAAAACTCCTTTTAACTTTTTAATGAATTCAAGGCTTCTTCTTTGGTTGAATAAACTTCTAGCAGTTTATTCGCTCCAACAATTTCAATAATTTCAAAGACATTTTCATTGGGGCTTGCTATTTTGAAAGTGCCTTTTTTTCCAATGAGCATTTTTGAAATTCTCAGTATGGTTCCCAGTCCAGTGCTGTTTATGTAGCGAAGTTTTGAAAAGTCCGCCACCAAGTGCACTAATCCTTCATTTTCAGACAAATTCTGCACGAATTTTGTGACTTCTTGCGCATTGGAACTATCCAAATCTCCTTCCAGCGTAAGCAAAAAACAACCGGGTTGTTCTGCTATGGGTGAAAATGCCATTTGTATTGCTTCGTCTAGCATGTTATACCTCAACGATTTTGGTTACTTGTACAATTACATCTGTTTGACTTACATCCAAATTTGCTGAATTCGAAAGCATTTTAACCAGAGGTATTCCTCTGCCTCGGACGGATTCAGCATTTATTACTGGATTCTTGTATTTATCAAAAAGCAAATTTATGGCGGCTTTATCCATTTTGCCGCGTGAATTTTTGACGATTAAAACAATTTTTTTCCGGCTTATAGTTAAATTTGCGGAAAATGTTCTGCTGTTTGAATCGGAATAATCAATCGCATTGTTTGCCAATTCGTCAACTATTGTCTCTATATGGAAAATGAGCTTAGACTTGAAGCCTTTTTTTGTTAGCACTGAGCAGATGAATCTTCTCAAAAGCGTAACGCAGTTTCTTTGCAAAGGCAAAACGAGTGAGAATTGCTCTTTTGAACCCAAAAAGTGAAAATCTGATATGGCGGATTGCGGAGAGGAATAAAAATGAAACACTCTGTCTAAACCCATTATGGATAAGCGGTCTTGCAAAAACTGGGATGCTGCGCATATCGCCAAATCACCGCCTTTTTGCTGCAAGGTTTTGCGGCATCCCATCAGAGTGCCTACGAATGGAGAATCCATAAAATTGACATTTTCCAAATTGACAACTATAAACAAGTTGTTCTTTTCTATGCATCTATCAACTGCAGCTTTGAAGGGAACAATGGCTGGAATGTCCAAGGGGCTTGCAACGCTTATAACTGCAAGCCCGGGTTCCGAAGAATAAACGGTTAAACCTTTCAGCAGAAAATCGGCTTTATCGGTAAGAATCATATTGCATTCTCCGCAGACTTCCGGTTCAAAGATATCGTAAATTTTTTATCATCGGTTGTTTGTATTTGCGCTTCAATGCCTTGCTCGGAATATTTGCAATTAAAAGAAACGGTTGGCAAAGCATGTAAAATTTTTTCGCTTGGAATAATAGAATGAAACCATTGCGAAGATTCGGCAGC
>WRMM01000202.1 GCA_009777135.1 Candidatus Fibrimonadales bacterium | reverse complement strand
TATTTTAATCGCATGATATCTCTGTTTATCTCTGAGATCAATCACTTCAATTCCATAGATCTCATTCTGCCCAAACGCCAGGCAGCAAAGAAAAATTAGGGTGCAAAAAAGTTTTTTCATGCTTAAAACCGAAATTAGAAAATTTTTTGGGGAAAAATGAGCCATCTTACCTAAAATTTAACGTAAATTTTCCATTTTCTTCTTTAATTTGAGCCAAAACCATGCCTCCTTTTAGCTCATAATGCCCTAAATCGAATCTAAAACCCTCTGAAAATATCGCAAAATCAAATTTTCCAACCCATTCGCCTTTATAAGGCCGCGACAATTCGCCCTTTTTAAGGGTATCCGGAACCAAAATCACTGTTTTCCCGTTACCGGAAACTAGAGATAAATTATAAATCTCCTTGTCTGTCTCATTTTCTGCCTGAATACGAGTCTCTGTATCAATTAGCCAGTGGGTGCAAGAGGTTAGGAAAAATGCAACTATAAACGCTAAATTGAGTTTACATGCCACACGTCCCAAAACGTTTAATTTAGACCCAAAATTTAAATTATTCTCCATTCTCAATTCTCCATTCTCAATTCTTTCAAATCTACATTTTGTTTCTTTACCGGGGTTGAGCTTATTTTGCTGGGGGCGGCTTTTGGGGCTTTTAGAGCAAAGAAAGAATCGCCAGAAGTTCCTATGCCTAAACAAATCTCAATAATCCAGATGCCGCGGCTTTTGAAAAAGTTATCATAATCGCTTGCGTGGTTATATGCCACTCGCAAAAATGGAGTTGTTATGCCGCCGCCAAAATAAATATCATTGTTTTCCTTTTTGGTAGCCGTAGCCTCCAACGCCATAAGCAAGCGAGACGGGTCTGGATAAAATTTCAAAGCTACCCATGCAAGGTCTCCAGGATTCACCCAAAAAGCGCTTTCCAAATAATATTTTTGCTTATATAAATTCTGCGAAACAAATATCTTAACTGAATCTTTTGCATAAAAGGAAAAATCCAAATCCGGCAGATAATTTTGCCAAGAATCCCTATTGCCTCTGAGTTCTCTGGCTTGCAAATGCAATTGCGTATTTATGAATTGCAAATCGCCCTTGTGAAAATTCGGCATAATTGAAAATCTGCCCCAAGTTACCAAAAGCCACCATCTGAGGGTCTCATCTTCTGCATTTAAGTATTGCGCTCCACCGCTAAACAACAAATGCTTTGAACTGTCTGCGATGGTCAATCCAAAAGTATGAACTTGATTTATTTGCGAAAAATCTCCTCTATGCGGAAAAAAAAGAAAATCTTCATTGCTCCATCCCTGCCGCTCGCCAAGCCAGCCAATCCCATAAGACAGCCCTCTCTTTTGCTCATGTCCATCAAAATTGTTTGTTAGCCACATTCCCATATATTGCCTGAATGCAAAGCCCCTGAGGATTCCCCATTCTGTTGACAGCGAGCTTTGGCTGGGAAGCGGCAGCCAAACCAAGCCTGCGGTTAAATACGCATTGTATTCGGGACGCGCAAAATTCTGAAAATCCATAAGCTGCCTAAATGCAGTCTGCGGAACCTGATCCTCAATAATCTGCGGCGTGGGATGCCAAGCAAAGGAGTTTGCTATTAGGAGCAGCAAATATATTATTTTGTTAATAACTCTCAACTCTCAATTCTCCATTCTTCGCTTTAAAATAAAACTCCAGTAAACGCTTCTGTTCTGCTGCCTTTGTATTCACCAAAGATTTTATATTGCTTTGCTCCTATGTGCCATATTGGGAATGGTTTGAATAAAATTGCGGCTCCGTATTCTTGATAATGAATTGTGGTTTTTGGATTTAAATATTTTTTGTTTGTTGGATCCCCTTCTTTGTGCAGGTCTCCGATGCGGCCGCCGAATGCGGTATCTTTTGCTATATCGGATACGGATAAGTCAAATTTTAAAAAATCTTTGTATAAAACGCCAAGACGGCTGTAAACTTCCCTTGAATTGGGACCTAAATCGGAACCAAGCGAGTTGCCAAAATGCGAGTATTCGCTACCCAAGCCTTTGTGGTGAGTGTAAACCCAAGGCTCTATGCGCGTGTATTCAAAATTATAGTCCCAATTGAAAATGCCGATTTTTGCGGAATCTATGGCTATTCCAACAGACGTTGCCCATTTGTTGCCCCACCAGTCATCATCAAAAAAAGAGGTTATATTATATAAATCGTCTATAAATAATTCTCCGTAAATTTCAAAAAAATCAAATAATTTCCAAGAAAAATCCGCAGACATCGCTTTATTGTCTCGGTCGCCGGTATAAGCCTCTGCAAAGATATATGGCACAAAGGGAGCTAGATACAGAACTTCAATGGAGCGAATTTCTTTTTCATTTTCTCCGTAAAGGGCGTTTGTTCCCCCATACACAACGGTTTCCGTTAAACCAAAGGAAAGATTTTTGGAAACCTTAAAATCCAATCTGTGAGCGTGCAAATATTTGCTGTAATCTTTCAGGCTTTTTAACTGCATTGCGTGCTGGGAATAAGAAACAAAACCCAGATTCAAGTCAAAAGCAATAAAGGGTGTTGGCACAGGCCTTTTTATGTAGTTGTAATCTGCGGTGTCTTGAATTGCACGCCAGTAAAAATCGCTGCCTCGCAAAGTGAGTTTGTTGCGCCTTGCGGGGCCATAAGCAAGGTAATCATAGCCGCCGGAAATTTTGAGATACGGAGCGGCTTGCCAATCGGTTCGCGCATTGAAAAAATTCCAGGTGCGCCCATTGTCTTCTTCTGGATGGCCTTTGCTAAGCACATCATGTGGATAGCCCCAATAAGGCTCGTAATCGTGGGACAAATAGCTTAACCCGAATGCTTTATCTGTATTCACTTCAGCAGAAGCATTGAAATAAAGATTTGGAGCAGCCAGTCCATTTAAAAAAATCCCTATTGATACCGTATTTTGAATTTTATAATCTGTATTATAAAATTTCCCTATTTGAAGAGAGTCTTTTAAGAATAATTTTAATTTGGCAAATCTTTCGCCGTCTGATATTAAAAATTCTGCGCGTAGAGGAAACGCGCAGAATATAAGCAGCACAACAAGTTTTTTCACGTAGGTAATGTAGAAATTACATCACCGACACGCGTATTGCTCGTTTTTCACTGCCGGATGTTATGTTTACAATATACATGCCTTTTGCGACCAGGATTCTCAGGATTTGAGAATTTTCAGGATGGGCTGAGTATATTTGCTTGCCTTGGAGGTTGTACACTTCCACTTTTGCATTTTGTGGCAGATTTTCTAGCACAATGCTGTTGCCTGCGGTTTGCACATTTATGCTGCCAAGAACAATTTGCGGCAAGATTGGCACTTGGCCGCTTGTTGATTCATTGAGCGCATCGCTTTCAGCTGAGGCTTCGGTATCAATGGTTGCGGCTATGCGCTGATAGAAAGCGTAAGATGTACCGGCTGTTAAGCCAGAGAACATATTGCTTGACTGCCATGCCCCATCGTCCATTCTGTACTGATAGCCTATGATTGCCGTTAGCGTTATGCTGGTCTCCGTTTTGGAAACGAGCACTGGCGCTAAGGGTGCATCAGGCGCAACTTTTTTCTGCACTGTTGCTGTTGCCTCGCTTGTGAGCTCTCCAATTTCTGCGTTAGAGCTTATAGTAACCGTAATAACCTTGTCAAAGTCTAAAATGGTTACCGTGTAGATGCTGCTTGCAGTTCCAACAACGCTGCCATCTACTCTCCATACATAGCTCAAGGTACCAATGTAATCGCCGTCTGCAATTGAGGCTGTAAGCACATCGCCAATACGCGGGCTTGCGTTGCTGATGGTTGCAGTGCCAATGAGCGCATTTTCCGTTGTTACCTCAAGTCCTTCGCTTACTTCTGATGCGTAGGTATCATCAGTTTCAGCTATGCGCTGGTAGAAGGTGTAAGATGTATTGGCTGTTAAGCCGGTGAATTCGTTGCTCGTTTGCCAGCTTTCACCGTCTATTGAGTAGACACCGCCTGGAATTCCCTCCAAGGTTACGCTATTGCGCGTTACTTCTGCCAATGTAGGCATTGCAGGAGTTTCGGGGGCAGCTTTCTTCTGCACGGCAGCAGTAGCTTCGCTCTCTTTAGTTCCTTTTTCGTTGCCGGAGGTGATTACAACCGTAATTGCTTTGCCAAAGTCGCCAACGCTTACTATATAGGTGCTTGCAGTTCCAACTGTTTCGCCATCAGCTTTCCATTCGTAGCGTATATCAGTAGCGTTGCCTTCGTAAAGCGTGGCGATAAGCTCATCGCCAATGAGCGGGTTCAGATTGTCGATATGTGCCGTGCCGGCAAGTTCAATCTTCTCTGTCC
>WRMM01000201.1 GCA_009777135.1 Candidatus Fibrimonadales bacterium | reverse complement strand
CAAGCGGTCCCACCAGAGAACTGCTAACCTCTGCCTCGCTAATATGCGAAAATGAACCTATAAAAGAAGATTTTACAATGGCATTATCCGATACAACGCTGTTATTTTCAAGTATGGATTCCCTGACCAAAGCGCCGTTCTCAACGCAAACAAAATCGCCCAAATGCGAATTTTCAAGCGAGCTTATATTGCAGACTCTGGCTCCCCTGCCTATAAGGGTTCTCTCTTTTTCGCTGAACTGCCTTTTCAAAATGCGATGCCCCATTTCTGTGCCAATTTTTATTTGAGACATTTCCTTATCGCAAATAATTGAACCTGCATTGAAAATCAAAGCCTCATCGCAAGCCACGGAATTTGAAAAAAGCTGAACATTATAAATGCAGGCATCCTCTACAACGCTTTCGTTTATCCATGAATTGAAAACTCCCGTTTGAAATTCCACGCCTTTGTAAACAAGCGTTTTGCCAGAAAATCCGTACAGCTTCACTTTACCGGTGAATTTTGAATTTTTAATATTTTTGGTTGTAAAATCCTGCAAAACTCTTATATTGTTCCAGTTGTCGCAGGTGTTTCCCGCAGCTGCAAGCTCGTCAATTTCTTTTTGCATCAATGGTCGTTTAATCATATTCAAGGCTCCAGATCTTCTTTGGTTGTTATTTTGTCATTCTTTGCATTTCCTTCAACTATCTTTACCGGCACGCCGAATTTTTCAAAGATTGAAGCTTCGTCCGTGGGGCAAAAATCCGGAAATTTTTCCATTTTTTTATAAAGTTCTTTCAGCAAGCTTAGGGGTGCGGCTTGCGGAGTTTGGGCAAGCCATACGGTTTTGCGGTCAAGGGTGCTTTTCGCAAATCCATTTTCCGCTATTTTTACCGTGTCAAAAACGGGCTTTGCAACCATGCAGCAATCTTTTTCAAGGGCTTTTGCAACTGAATTTATTATATAATCGCTCACAAAAGGGCGCGCGGCATCATGCACCATCACGTGGCTAATATTCTGGGGCAAAGCTTCAATGCCATTTTTAACGGACTGCCATCGTTCTTTGCCTCCAACCGCTACAATAATTGATAAATCTTTGCTTTCTTTTGCAAAGTAGCTTTGCCATTCTTCTGGAATAGTTAAAACAACGGCTTTTATTTCTTTATTGTTCAAAAAAGCTTCCACGCTATGCTTCCACATAGCTTTGCCCCGTAGCTCTATCAATTGCTTGGGAACTTCACCGCCAAACCGCTTTCCCAAACCACCAGCGGTAACTACTGCTCCAATTTGCAAAATTACAACTCCAAAAAAATCTTTTTTCTGTAATACACAAGCTCTGCAATGCTTTCTCTAATATCGGCAAGAGCGCGGTGATTATCTTTTTTCTTGAATTTGGGCAGTTTTGGGTACCATCTATAGGCAAGTTCTTTTATGGAGCTTACATCTATGTTTCTGTAATTCAGCCAAGCCTCGACTTTTGGCATGTGTTTAATCAAAAAGCGGCGGTCTTGGCCAATTGAGTTTCCGCAAAGAGGGTTTTTGCCTTTTTCCGTATAGCCTTTTATAAAATTGAGGGTCATTTCTTCTGCGGTAGCCGAGTTATACGGCGAATTTTTAACTCTTTCAATCAAACCGCTCTTGGTGTGGTGGCTTTTATTCCATCTGTCCATTTTATTCAAAATCTCATTGCTTTGCCTAATGGCAAGAACCGGGCCTTCTGCTAAAACTTTGAGATGCGGGTCTGTTACTATTGTCGCAATTTCAAGAATAACGCAAGTATCCGGATCTAAACCTGTCATTTCAAGGTCTATCCAAACTAAATTCGGGGCAGTTTTGCTCATTTTTCTTAAATTTAGTAAAGTAAATTGCTCTGGAACATGGAACAAGCGATATGTGAAGCTACATTGGCTGGGACATGGGACATGATTATTTAAAAATCATATCCCAAATAACGTAGATTTGCACATCGCTTGTCCCATGTCCCTTGTCCCAAAATGTTTAAAGCTGCATTAATTTTCTATATTTAGGGTCAAAATTTAGCAAGAGAGGTGATATGGCAGAAAAATCGAAAAAACAGGCTCGTTCCCACAAGGACAAAAAAAAGTCCGCTGTGCCAGCTTCTCAGGGAGTAACGCTTGGTGATTTATTAGGCAGAAAACTGGAAAATGTTAAACGTGAAAGCGAAGAAAAGCAAAAGAAAATGGTAAAAGAAGCAAGAAACAACCCTGCAGTTCAAAGGTCATCAGAAAAATTTGCCGCCGCAAAAACACCTAAACCCAAAACGCCAAAAAACGCTAAATAATAAATTTCGCCCCTATAGCTCAGCAGGATAGAGCCCAGGTTTCCTAAACCTGTTACCCAAGTTCGAGTCTTGGTGGGGGTATAAGGCACTAGCTGTAAGTCCGTATGTTTCAAGGGGTTACAGGTTTTCAGCGTTTTCGTGTATGAAATCTGAATGAAATTTATGCAAAGCCTCCGCCGCAGGCTTCTATTCCCCAGCTTGCTCTAAATCAACGCCGGAAAAAACGAAATTTCCAATCGTGTCAAAAACAAAAGCCAATGCTTCCGGCGTATGGTTTCGCTTTCGCAAAAGATATTTGAACCTTTGAGTCCATTCCGCAAATGCTGGCTGGCTCACGAATTTTTCTACCTCTTTATGGTTAATAGAGCCATCGCTTTGTATTGCGCACAACGCCAAGCCGTGATATATCGCAAGAATTTCATTGCCATCGTAACCATCTAATATTGCCCTGCCATTCACAGGCAGCAAAGGCCGGTATCGCATGATAGCCCCGGCCATAAGGCCTGATATTTTTGCGGAGTTGGCTCTGTCGGCAATCCCGTAGCGCGATTTAAGATTTGCCAAGTCCTGCGCATAATGTTCAACAAGCTCGGAAATAATATCAGCGTTCAAAACGTAGCTTTCTCCATCAATGATGCCGCACTTTATCAGTTCTCTAGCAATGTAAAGAAGCGACCTTGCTCGTTTTATTTTGATTTCTTTATAGCTCATTAAAAGACAGCCTTTGTTTCTTTGCGCGAAAGCGCGTTAATCAATGTGTCTGTGGCGGACTTGAACGCTTCAAACGAGCAGTCCTCGGAATGGTTGGGGTTGCCTTGCGGCTCCGAATTATGACGTGACAACGCATCCAAATATGCCTTTTCGTCGGGCAGTGTGTCTCTAGCCATGTTTTGTCTCCTGTTTTTAACTAATATACAAAATTAAACGGAATGCCAATACAAATCTCATCCCGCAACGGCGATGCGCAGTGGCGATGGATTAGTTTCTATATTCCCGAAATGGAATTGGAAGAAATAAATGAGCGATTCAACATCGAACTGCAAAGCTTAACGCCCGAAAATGCGAACGGCAAAATTTTAATGCTTGGCAGGCCATCGGACGTTTCTACATATGCAAAAACCGACGGGCAGCTTTCTAAGTGGGTAGATGCTGGGTTGGTGCTGTATGTGAATAAAAATAGAGCTCCTGACTATTTACGCATTCCCGCTACACTAGTTACGGGGGCACAAAATAATCAAGAGCTTCGCTCATAAATATAGCAAATAATTTAGCGAAAGTCAAGCTAAAACCGCAAATTCATACTCCAACATGGAATAATTGGCAATAATAGCCTCCTATGCAGGCTCAAATCTTGCCCCAATCACCCAAGCGGAACCCAACGGCAATGCGCCCGGCCGGGGGCTGTTTCCAATTGGTTCGCCGCCCTAGTCTTGGACGCAGCGGACGGAAAACGAGTAGCTCTTAACGATGTGGTTCCTGTTCACGTACTCGCTGCCGTAGACCATGCGCCGGGCCCAAGCGTCGTTGGCATCGTACTCCGTAGCACTCCACCAGAAGCCGAAGTAGCCGGCATCATCGTAGAGGCCACTGCCGCTGCCGCCGCCCGGGAGAGCCGAAAAACCGTAATCATCCGTACCGTTGCCGTCATCGCTCCATCCGCTCTTGGCTCTGAGCTTCCTGCTTGCGGTATCAGAACCGCCCGCAAAGTCTGCGAGAATTTCCCACTCAGTATCGGTCGGCAGGTGCCAGCCTTTCGGACAGGCCCTCATCGCCGCCCACCAGCTGTAGAGCCTGCCGTATTCTCTGCAATTGGCAGATTTATCGTCATAGCACATTGAGCCAGTCTCGGGGTAGTTCAAATTTTCCGCCATCCAAGTTTGAACGCCTATCTTCACGGTTTTGTATGTTTTGCCGTCCCTGGGGTCGGTGAACTTGCCTTTCTGCTGCGCTAAAACCGCTTGCGCAGACAATGCAATAATACAAACGCAGCATAATAATTTATTCATGTTCCTAAAATACCGTTCCTCTGCTATTGTGCCAGATGCCAAGAATTTCAATT
>WRMM01000200.1 GCA_009777135.1 Candidatus Fibrimonadales bacterium | reverse complement strand
CTTGCGCCTGCGCTGCTGGGTTTTGCGAGCACAGCAGGCAGTCCGTTTTCACTGCCTTGCATCAAAGAAGCCTCAATGGGAATTTGCCCCAAAAGCGGAACGCCTAGTTTTTGAGCCAAATCTTTTGCCCCTTCCTTGCCAAAAATAAAGTGCTCCTTTTCGCAGTTATCGCAAATAAAACTGCTCATATTCTCAATTAAACCAATAATTGGCACATTTGTTTCTTTGAAAAGGTCAATGCCCTTTATGCAATCCGCAAGAGCCACGGTCTGCGGGGTGCAAACCACAATAGCCCCGCTAAGTTTGCAGCTTTGGATAATGGAAAGCTGAATATCCCCTGTGCCAGGAGGCAAATCTATAAACAATATATCCAAATTTTCCCAACGCACAAAATTCAGCAAATTGTTGACAAGCGCAGCCGCGCGAGGCCCTCTCCACGCATTTGCCTTGTCTGCCGGGAATAGCTGCCCAAGGGTAGCAACTTTAACCCCATGCGAAAAAGAAGGAATTATATGCTGATTCTCATCCATTTCTGGCGCACCGCTCAAACCAAACATTATTCCCATGCTAGGCCCATACAAATCGGCATCCAAAATACCAACGGATTTCCCTTCAAGGGCAGCCGCCATAGCAAGATTAGCTGTAACGGTTGATTTTCCAACTCCGCCCTTTCCGCTCGCAATAGCTATTATTTTTTTTATTCCGGAAATCATATTGGCGCAATATAGAAAAAGGCATTGTCAGCTAAATATTATCATTGCTACAATCAAATCGAAAATCAAAATAGAAACGCACGAGCTTACTACCACATTCATGGTGGCAAAACCAACGCCTTTTGCGCCTGCGCCCGCCTTTAAACCGCAATAATAACCCAAAAGATAAATCAACGTTCCAAACACAAAAGACTTCAGCACGCCAGAAAGCAAATCTCTTATGTGAAACATGTATTGCATGCCTGTGTAATAGGTGTAGCTTGTAATGTCCAGAGCCAAAACGCAAACAATCCATCCGCCTATAAGCGCAAGGCAGTTTGATATAACGCTTAGAGCGGGCAGCATAACAAAAAATGCGACAAATCTCGGCAAAGCCAAATAACGCAGAGGATCCAAACCCAAAACCTCGTAAGCCGCCAATTCCTCTTTTTCCTTCATGGTGCCAATTTCCGCAGCGAGTGCGCTTCCAACGCGGCCAGCCATAACCAAAGCGGTTAAAATAGGACCTAGCTCAATCAAAATCATTTTGCATGCAGCAGTTCCAACAAACTTGTCTGGAACAAGATTCCTGAACTGATACTGAGCCTGCACCGTTGCAACCATGCCTGTGAAAATGGAGGTTACAAATAAAAGCGGCAAACTGGAAACACCTATGGAAATCATTTGCTTCACTGTCAAGTTCATAACCTTGGGCAAATACGGGAGCCTTTTCAGCGTAGAGAAAAACAGAACCGTAACCTCGCCAATGGCAGCAATGCCATCCACAAATACTTTGCCAATGCTGTGAACCGGCGTAATCATTGATAAGCTCCGCTAAAAGCGTACTCTTCTCCGGGATAAGGAGCGGAAGTGCGCAAATGGTTTTTGAATTTAGTAATTTCGCCGTGGAACTCAAGTTCAATATCCGTTGTGGGACCATTTCTGTTCTTTGCAATTATTAAAAATGCCTGCCGCTTTTCTTCGTCAGAAATCTCAAAACCATCGCCGCTTTTCTTTTTTTCCTTTTCTTTTGCGGGGCGGTGTATAAACCAAACCATATCAGCATCCTGCTCTATGGAGCCGGAATCGCGCAAGTCAGAAAGCTGCGGACGCCCTCCGGTATGGCGGTTTTCCACATTTCGGTTAAGCTGGGCAAGGGCCAGAACCGGGACCTGAAGCGTTTTAGCAAGCACTTTCAGCATACGCGAATTTTCCGCAACGCCAACCGCTCTGTTTTCCGCATCGCCTCGAACCTTCATCATTTGCAGGTAATCCACCACCACCAAGTCTAGTTTATTATTGTGCTTTCTTTTGAATACTCTGCATTTTGAAAGCAAATCAAAAGCGCGCACTTCGCTTGAGTCATCTATAAAAAGCGGCATATTTTCTATTTCTTTAGCTTTTATCTGCAGATGCTTAATAGTATCCGGTGTCATTTTTCCATGCCGTATCTTGCCCTGGTCAATCTCTGCCGCAGAACTAAGCACTCTTATTGCCAGCTGCTCTGCATTCATTTCCAAGCTGAAAAACAGCACGGTTCTTCCAAGCAAAGAAGCATTTGCGGCAATATTAAGCGCAAGGGCTGTTTTTCCCATAGAGGGTCTTGCCGCCAAAATTATAAAATCCGATGCCTGCAGCCCGTTTGTAAGGCTGTCCAAATCTTTGAAATCCGTTGGGCAGCCAGAAAGCTCATTGCTGCGCAGTTTGGCAAGTTTCTTAAAAACCTCGCTGGAAACCTCGCCAAAAGGCAGGGCATTTTCTTTTATCTGCCCGGTTGCCAAATCATAAATTCGTTTTTCTGCGGATTCCAAAACTTCATCGCCAACAGCAGCCGGAACCAAAGATTCCTTTATTGTTTCGTGAGAAGAGGAAATAAGGCTGCGCAAAACAAATTTGTCGTGAATCATCCCTGCGTAATAATCTGCATTCGCTGCGCTTGGAACTGATTCTTGGAGCGAGAAAATATAGTCTTTGCCACCTACCTGAGCCAGCTTGCCTTCTTTTTCCAATATCTCGGCAATAGTTAGCACATTTATCGGGCTGCCATCCTTGTAAAGCCTAACCATCGCATTCCACACGGCTTGGTTTTTTTCCAAATAAAATTCCGACCCATTCTTCAAAATAAGCGAAATCTCTCCCAGAGACTTAGGGTCTTGCAAAACGCCACCCAAAAGCCATGTTTCAGCATCCACAGCCTCAGGGTATTTTCCAGCGTAATAATCAGACATTTATTGGGAATGTAGAAATTTTCTATATTACCCTCATGGTAAAACTTGAAGAAGATGAAGACCTCCTTGATGATTATGATGATTTCAAGGAGGAAAAGGCGGAGCCGCAGCAAATTTATGATTATACATCCCGCCGTATTTTGGTTTGGGTAGAGGATAAGGAAAATCTGCAGATGGTAGAGGAAACTTTGGCTTTTCTGTTGCCGCTCGCAACAATACGCATGGCTGATAGCGAAGAAAAAGCTATTAAGATTTCCGAGCAGGAAAAATGGAACACTTATGTTGTTGATTTAACGGAAGAAAACGTATCAACCAGCGAGTTTGTGAAAACGACAAACAATAATCCAAATGTTATGCTCATAGCGCTTAACTATTCTCGGCTCAACAGAGATAACGAGCAAAATGAGATATATTTTGAACCTATTCGCAGATTATTTGATTCGGACACCGCAGATATCAGCCAAGCAGAGAACCAAGAGCTTTAGAGTCATTGTAGATGTATCGTTAATTCAGATTTCGTTTAATGAAAGAGGTTTCGGAAAGAAAGACGCCATAGACAGCATGTCTGTAGATGGTATATCCATAGAGATAAAAGCAGGCGAATTCCTCTCCATTGTAAGCCCGGTTAATAATGGGAAAACCCGCTTGCTCAGAGTTGTTGCCGGCTTAACCGAACCTGACTCTGGAACGGTGCTTTACAACGGAATGCCCTTGAGCGAATTTTCTCCGAATTACGATAAAATGGCTATGGTGTTTCAATCGCAGGCTCTCTATCCTCACCTAAGCGTGCGGCAAAATCTTGAGTTCGGGCTTAAGATGGCAAATCTGTCAAAAGAAACGATAAATCCAAGAATATCAGAAATTGCAGATTTGCTTGGCATATCGGATATAATGGATATAAAACCGAGAAATTTATCCGGTTCGCAAAAACAACTTGCAGCCATAGCTCGCGCATTTGTAAAGCGCCCGCAGCTTTTGATTTTTGACGAGCCTTTCTCCGAGCTTGACTCCCAGCTAAAGGTAAAAATACAGTCAACAATAAGGCGTTATTGCATAAATTTGCAGGCAACCGTTATATATGCAACGCGAAATCCATCCGAAGCAATGACTTTAGGCGACCGTATAGTTTGCATGCACGATGGAAAAATTCAGCAAATAGGCACAAGCCACGAACTATACAATAAACCTGTAAATGAAACCGTAGCGCGTTTCATAGGCTATCCGGAAATGAATTTCCTTGAATATGAAATGAAGGAAGAAAATGGTTATCGTATTTTAAATTTGATAAATGCCGGATGTTCAATACGCATTCCGCAGATTTTTGAAGAAATTATTGAATCTTATCCAAAAGCAAAAATAGGCATAAGAGCAGAAAACCTGAAAATAGTTCCAGAAAAACGAAACACCATTCCCATGATTGTT
>WRMM01000199.1 GCA_009777135.1 Candidatus Fibrimonadales bacterium | reverse complement strand
AGCGCAAGAAGGGCACAACATAAGATTAATATACTCCTTTATATAAAAGGGATATATATAGTTATTTTATATAAAAATATTTGTGGGTAACGGGAAGCTTAAAGAGGGGTGCCCGCAGGGCGGGGTGTCCCAACAACGAAACTCCGCATTCCCTGCGGCAATTCTTGCAATGATATTAGCAACGTTGCTAATCGGAATTCAAACAATAAACGCCCAATCGTTGCCTACCGTAAAAATAGAACAAGAACACAATGAACTTGACATAAAAACAATCAAAAAAGACGAACCCCTGCTCCTTTTCACCATCGCTAACCCCGACCAAACCCCTTTCACCCTCAAAATACGCTTTGAAAACAACTGCTTCTTAAAACGCATAAACAGACACTCCAACGCCTCTTTCCCATTAAACTCCGTAAAAATGCGCTTCACGTCTTCTCGCGAAGAAATAGACATCTGGGAAAGAAACAGAGGCTCGGACAACTGCGAAGATTATTTTTATGCAGACTTTCCCGAAAAAGATATCAACGAATCCTACGAAATAGAATTGCTCGGCTCTTGGGGAGATGGCGGATATAAATTTGCGCCCGGCATTTACGGCGAAAAAGTGATTTTAACCATATTGCCATTGCAATCACGCTAGGAGGCATTCATGCGTTTGTTTTTCATTCTTTTCTTCGCCTGCCTTGCCTACGCAAACTTTGATGTAAACCCAGCCACAATAAAAATGAGAATCAGCAGAGGAGAATACAACGGATGGGCAGATATAACCCATGCAGGCGGACACAAACCTGTAGCCGTTGAATTAACCATGTATGAACGCATCTTTGACTTGGACGGCAATGTCAAAGACACGCTTATCCCAAACAAAGACTTTGTGGTTTACCCATCCCAAATTCTGCTTTACCCAGGAGGAATGAAAAAAGTTCAAATTGTTTACAGAGGCAAAACCAAAATTGATGCCGACAGAGTATATTCCCTGCTTGCCGAAGAAAAATCCCTGCCCCAAGGCAAAGCCGACGAAAACGAAACAAGAATTGGCATTGCATTTAGAGTGAACTATAACATATCAGTGCTTATGGAATCGGGAAAACGCAGCGAATTGAAATTCGTTTCTTCCAAAACTTTAGATAGCGGCATGGTAGAAGTAATCATGGAAAACGCAGGCAAAGGACGCTTCTCATTCCAAGACATGAATTTATACATAGGCAAAGAAAAAATCACAGACTTTGCAGGCAAAAAAAACGCCGTAATGCCCGGTCAACAACGCCGATTTATTTTCAAATACCCAAGAGCAGTAAAAGCAAATGAAATCCGCTTCGTCAAATAATGCAGTAAAATATGCTGATTTAAACGCTATGGGACACGGGACACGGGACAAGCGATATGCAAATCCTCGTTGTCTGGAGCATGATTGCGCAAATCTCATGTCCCATGTCCCAAGCAACGAAGCTTTGAATACCGCTAGTCCCATATCCCAAGCGTTTAAATCTGCGTTTATCACACTCCTAATAGCCCTCCTTTTCGGCACAGAACTGCTCGCAGAAGACCTTAGCGACAAAGAATTAAATGAGAGACTCCAAAAAGTTCAAAAAGAAGTCACAAATCCCGAAACAGCACAGTCCATATTTTTGCCCAAAGACACAGCAACCACAACATACAAACGAGGCGACCCAATAGAAAACATCAGCGAAGAAGACCTGTTTCTTCAAATATTTGGCATAGGAATGCCGTCTAGATTGCGCAACTTCATGGTAAAATTCTATGCAGACAACCGCTTCTTTGGCGATGTGGAAGTAATGTACGATGCAGGATTCACAGCATTTGAATTTTTCTCCAAAAGATTCTACGACTACCTTGACACGCTCCTGCTCCCAGATATAAACGAAAAAATAAACGCCAAAAACGGAATGTTCAACAGCAAAGAACTGGAATCGCTGCAATTCACCATAAACATAAACGAAAGCAAGTATGAACTGCGAATAAACGTGCCTCCAGAACACAAAGCCTTGCAGCGAATGTCGCTCAGAAGCCAAAGCACGCCAAAAGGAGAACAGATAGAACCTGCATTCTTCTCATTCTACTTAAACGCAAAAGCCACAGACAACTTTCAATACCGCCAATACTTATATGAAAAAGACTACGACAAAAACGAACTGAAAAACAATTACGAACGAATGCCAGCCACGCTGGATTTAGACGGAGCAGCGGCATTCAAAGGATTTGTTCTGGAAGGATCGGGATATGTCAGGGAACCTCGCGAAGGGCAAAGCTTTGACAAAAATCATTTCAGAAGAAACGATTTTCGCCTTATCAAAGACCTTTATTCCAGAGACGCGCGTCTCTCGCTCGGAGACGTGGGCGCAAATACGGGTGGGCTAATGCGCTACGAAACAATGGGGGGCATTCGCTACGAATACGACAAAACGCTTTTCAGCGGAAGCAACATTGACATGTTCAACGACCTCTATAAAATAAATTTCTTTTTGCCAAAAACATCGCAAGTAGAAATTCGCATAAACCACAGAACCGTGAGGCGGCTGCATTTGCCTGCCGGCTACCACGAAATAAACGGGCTTAGCGGCGTAGAAGGCACCAACCTTGTTGAAATCTATGTGACCAAAGAAGACGGAAGCCTAGAAAGAATACCTTACGAATTTCTGCTCGGCAACTCTCGCAACCTGCTCAAAGGAGAATTTCGCTACTCCGCAACCGCAGGCGTGCGTCGCTCAAGCGTGCCGATGGGCTACGAATACCACGCAAGCAACCCGGGAATCAGCTCCGATTTGCTTTACGGCTTGCTTCCGGCTCTTAGCCTTGGCGTTAGCGGACAAGCGTCTCAAAACAATCTTATGGCAGGCGGACAGGCTTTGTGGAGCATAAACAAAGCAAACTGGATGGAATTCAAAAACCTTTTCAATTACGAAGACTCTTCGGGAGGAATGCGTTCAGAGCTTAGATATTTATACAGAACCAAGCCTGTCTCTTACTCAATAACCACTTACTATCAAAGCGAAGAATACAATCCAAATTTATTCAGAAGCTTAAGCGGTCCTGCAACAAACTACGCAGGGCTTTCCGCATCCGCAAGCACGCGGTTTTTCAAAGGAAGCATCTCCGCAAACACAGGGCTTTCGTTGAACAAAGAAACAGAGCACACCGCTCCTGTAAGCAAACGTTATGGAGTGAGCCTTTCGCAAAATATTTTCAGAATTTCACTCTCCGCAAACTTCAACGCAAGCAAAGATAAAAACGGATGGCAGCCTTACGCTTCAATGGGAGCAGGCTATTCATTTGGAGTAAACAGGCACAACTTCGCCATCACAAACACCACAGCCATGAACTCCATCCCTCCAGATTATGATGAATACGAATGGAAAAACAGGAGCAATTTAAACTGGAACTGGTCTAACGGCGGTTCCGGCACGGGGGCACGTTCTTATTCGGCAGGAGTGTCTGCGGAAGATTTTGATATTGACAACGCAAGCCTGCGTTTGGGCGCGCGGCATTCATATAACCGAGCCAATCTATCCGCCGCTTACAACTTGTACAACTATGACTACGACTACATGACAAGATTAACGCACACAGTAAAAGCAGACATGGGTGCATCATTCATGTTTGCTGATGGCTTGTGGGCATTTGGCCGCCCTGTAAGCAGGGGCTTTATCCTCGCAAGCACAGGCAAAAGCTTGCAAGGCTCCACATTGCACATCAACTATTCCGATTACCACAAAACCTCATTCAGCGAAAACGGCTGGCTAGGTGCTGCATATTACAATCAAATTTCAAATTACCGCTCCAACGAAATGAGAATCAGCCTAACCGATGCTCCAATGGGTGCTTGGCTAGAGCAAAACCGCTATTACGCCATGGGCGCATACAAACAGGGCTACGCAATTCGCCTTGGCAGCGAAGCAAATGTTCTTTTGCACCTAACCCTGCTAAAAGAAGATGGTCCTTTAAGCTACACCTACCTAATAATTGACAACCGCCCAACCTTCACAGGCAGAGACGGCGCTCTCTTGGTTGGCAACTTAAAACCGGGTCAAAAATACATAATACACTTCGGCGAAAACTCCCCAATGATAGACATGGAAATCTACATCCCAGAAGACGCCGGAAATTTTGTAGAATTACC
This sequence comes from Candidatus Fibrimonadales bacterium, assembly GCA_009777135.1. Lineage (GTDB taxonomy): Bacteria > Fibrobacterota > Fibrobacteria > Fibrobacterales > Fibrobacteraceae > Fibrimonas. The sequence goes on along the minus strand of WRMM01000199.1, from coordinate 207 downwards.
AGACATGAAAGTGGAGTATAGGCAATAAACTTACAGCCACGCGCGCCGCCAGTTTCCGTTTTTCCAGCGAAGGAATAAAAACAGCGGCCAGATTGTGAATATTAGAACTGTAATACCCCAGGTTTGCAAAACGCTGGTTTCAAAAACATTGAAGAAAAACCAGACAATGCCAACCAACAGCCAATGCAAGCCGCTCGCTATGCACAG
>WRMM01000198.1 GCA_009777135.1 Candidatus Fibrimonadales bacterium | reverse complement strand
AATTAAATTTTGCCATGGGTTTTTTGCTTGAAGCATTTCCAGATGCAGGCACAAAAGAGCTAGAAATTATGGATGCCGTTGTTCGCACTTTGCCAGATTTGAAAAGTTTTTACAAAGACGGCGAATATAAAATTCTTGATTTGCTAGACCAACTGAGAGGCCCTTACCCTGTGGAAATTGTAAAAGAAATTGTTCCGCAGGCTTACTGCCCGTGCAGCCGCGAGCGCGTTCTTGCAAGCCTCTCCTCTTTGCATCCCTGCGAAATAAGAGACTTAAAGCAAAAAGATGAAACTTTGGACGTTGTATGCGAATATTGCCGCACGCATTATGCGGTGACGGCAAGCGAGCTATAGAAATTTCTTTCCACTGGAATAAACCCCTGCCCCTTAATAAGCTCCCGCAAACGTTCTGCGCTTACTTCGCTTGGGCTATCTGCCCCTGCTGAATGCGAAATTCGCTCTTCCATAACCGTGCCATCCAAATCCGATGCTCCGCAGTGAAGCGCCTTCAACGCAGTTTCAATGCCAAGCTGCACCCAATAGGCTTTTATGTGCGGAAAATTATCCAAAAAAAGCCTTGAAACAGCTATGGTTCTCAAAATATCTTCTTCGCTGGCTTTATTTTTAACCTGCCTGCCAAGAACATTGTTTTGCGGCAAAAATACCAATGGCAAAAATGCCTGAAATCCACCCGTTTCGTTTTGCAAATCACGCAGCATAGCCAAATGTTCAATTCGGTGCTCCACGCTTTCCACATGCCCAAACAGCATTGTGGCATTTGTCGGGATGCCCAGTTTATGCGCAGTTCTGTGAACCTGCAGCCACTCTTCTCCGCTTTCCTTTTCGCCGCAAATTTTCTGCCTGATTTCCGGAACCAGAATTTCCGCTCCGCCACCTGGCATCATGCTTAACCCCGCCTCTTTCAACTCGCTCAAAATACTTTCAATGGAACGATTTTCCTGTTTTGCAAAATGGCAAATTTCCACAGCGGTAAAGCACTTCAAATTCACAGCAGAAAATTCTTTTCTAAGCGTTTTAAGCATGTCCGTATAATAAGAAAATGGATTATCAGGATGCAAACCGCCTACTATATGCAGCTCACACGCCCCCAAACCAACGGCTTCCCTTGCCTTTGCCAAAATTTCATCCAAACTCATATTATAAGCTGCCAAAGAATCTTTCTTAATTTTTGAAAATGCGCAAAAACTGCAACGCAAACAGCAAACATTAGTATAATTTATCTGCCGATTGCAAACCCAATAAACATTTTTGCCATGAAGCTTCTCTTTAAAAGAACTCGCCAAATCCGCCAATTCTTGAAAAGGCAAATTAAATAATTCAAAGGCTTGTTTATTCTCAATTCTCAATTCTCAATTCTCAATTAAGCCATTTCATCAAGCAACCTGTTTACCACCCCCGGATTTGCTTTGCCGCCGCTGTTTTTCATTATTTGCCCAACAAAGAAGCCGCGGAGTTGCGCTTTGCCGCTTTTGAACTCCTGCCACTGGCTTTGATTAGCTTCTATTGCTTTGCGAACAATTGCCTCTATTTCTGCGGTGTCGGTTATTTGCACCAAACCTTTTTCTTTTATGATTGTGTCTGGATCTTTGCCTGTTGCCAGCATCTCGGCAAAAACAGTTTTTCCGATTTTTCCGGAAATTGTATTGTTCTCAATTAAATTTACCATTTGCGACAAATCTTCCGGTTTGAATTTTAATGCCGAAATGCCGTTTTCCATTTCTTTTAGCTCGCGCATAAGCTCGGAAGTTACCCAGTTTGCAAGAAGCTTGGGATTTTTGCAGTTTTTGGAGGCAAGGTCAAACCAGTCGCTGATTTTTTTGTCTGCGGTTAGCACTTGGGCATCGTAGGCGTTCAAACCAAAATCATTTTCAAAGCGAGAACGGCGAGCATCGGGAAGTTCTGGCAAATTTTCTCTTATGCTATCCACTAAACTCTTGTCTATAGCAAGTCTTAGCAAATTAGGGTCTGGAAAATATTTGTAATCAAGCTTATCTTCTTTGCTGCGAATCACTATAGTTTTGTTTTGATTTATATCGTAGCGTTTTGTGCATTGCTCAAGTTCTTTGCCGCTATCCAAAGATACCGCTTGCAACGCAATTTCTGCTTCCAAAGCTTTTTGCAAATTAGAAAAGCTGTTCAAATTTTTGATTTCTGTTCTTGTGCCAAACGGAGCGTCTTCGCTTTTGCGAATAGACACATTGCCATCGCAGCGCATATTTCCGTTTTCCATGTTCGCATTTGATGCACCCGTGTATTCCAAAATCTGTTTTATTTTCTGCAAAACTAGAGCCGCCTCTTCTGGGCTTCTGATGTCTGGCTCGGTGACTATTTCGCAAAGCGGCGTTCCGCAGCGGTTTGCGTCAAAATGCGAACTTTCAGGAGAAAAATCATGAACCAGTTTTCCGGCATCTTCTTCCATGTGTATGCGCGTTATGCCAATGCGTTTTTTTTCGCCGTTTGCGTTGATTATTTCAATGTAGCCATTTTTGCAAATTGGGCGGTCATGGGCAGGGATTGCTCCTATTTGCGTCACTTGGTAACCCGCTGGCAAATCTGGGTAAAAATAATTTTTGCGTGTCCAAAGAGCCATTGTCTCTATTTCGCAATTCAGCGCAAGCCCCAATTTTATAGCCAAATTCACAGCTTCTTTGTTTGGAACAGGAAGCGAACCAGGAAGCCCAAGGCAACCTGGGCAAACACGCTTGTTAGGCTCGGTGTTAACTTCTATTTCGCAACCGCAGAACATCTTAGTTTTAGTCGCAAGCTGGCAATGTATTTCCAAACCAATAACGGGAAAGTAACTCATGAGCGTAAGGTAGAAAATTTTCTGTCCGAGACGGACCGCCAGCTTGCGTGTATCCAGAAATTCTTTATTTGTTTTTTAAAATACTATTTTTTATAATATGACAAAAAAGCTCGGTTTATCCGCAAGGCAAATGCGACGCATAAGGGCAAAAATACGTGTTTCTGGCGATGCCGCCTTGGTTCATGGCAACAAGGGCAGAAAACCCGCAAATGCAATAAGCGATGAATTGCGCAAGCAAATAGCGGGCATAAAAAGCCGTGATATATATGCCGATATGAATTTCAATCATTTCAAAGAACTTCTTGCAAGCGATTTTGGAATAAACATAAGCTACGGCACGTTGCGTTCCATATTGATGGATAGCGGCCATGTCTCCAAAAAATACCGCCGCCGCAAGCGAGATCGCAAGCTAGGCTTTGGCGAGCTGCTGCAGGCGAGCGTGATTTCCCATGACTGGTTTGGCATAGGCAAACGTTTTGTTTTGCACGGTTTTATTGACGATGCCACAGATCAGCTAACCGCTTTGTATATGAGCAAGAGTAAAAGCCAGCAGGCTTATCTGGAGGCTTTGAAAATAACCATAAATAAGCACGGCATTCCTATGGAGATATGCGGCAATACTAGGTTAGAAATGGTACTTGATAAACTTGGCATAGATATTATTTTTTCCGATAAGGGAGTATTTAAGCAAGTGAAGAATGAGCTAGTGCTTTTCTTTGAAAATAATGGGATAAAGACCATTGAGCAGGCTAATGCTGCACTGCCAAGGTTTGTAGAGGAGCATAACGACAAATTCGCGGTAAAGCCTGCCGATGATGATTCGCGGTTTGTTTATATATCAAAAGAAACCGACCTTTCCTTTTTGGATAATATTTAAGAGATTACGCCCTCATTCATGCTGCCCATGCGATACCCAAGCAAATCCAATGCCACATAAGTAAATCCAATTCGCTTAAATTCACTATAAATATTCTCACGCAGATTGTAATTTTCAAGCAAACGAAAACCTTCTTGTTCGGTCTCAATGCGTGCCAAATTCCCGTGATAACGCACTCTTACCTGCCTAAAACCTGTGTCTAACAAAAATTGTTCCGCTTTGTCAATCATGGAGAGTCGTTCAGCAGTAATGCTTTCTCCGTAAGGAAAACGTGATGACAAACATGCGAAAGACTGCTTGTTCCAAGTAGGCAAATCCATTTCCTTTGATAAAGCCCGAATTTCATCTTTTGCCAGTTTTGCGTGGCGCAGCGGGCTTTTTACGCCTTGTTCTTCTACGGCTATATGCCCCGGGCGGTAATCTTTGTTATCATCCATGTTGGAACCTTCCGCCACATGGGCCATTCCATGTTTTTTTGCCACTGCCCATATCTTTGCAAACAATTCATTTTTGCATAAATAACAGCGGTTAATGGGGTTTTGCGAAAAACCTTCAATATCCAATTCTTCCGAGTCGCATATAAAATGGCGAACTCCTTCTTTTTTGCAAAAATCAACTGCTTCTTTTAATTCGCGTTCAGGAAACGAGCAAGAGCGCGCAGTTACAGCAATAACTTGGTCGCCTAAAACATCGTG
>WRMM01000197.1 GCA_009777135.1 Candidatus Fibrimonadales bacterium | reverse complement strand
CCGAAAAGCTTTGCCAATTCACGAATGAAGATGAATTGCAGTAGTCAATAAATTCAGTAAGATAATTGACCTTTTCGCTTTTGCTTAACTCTCAAGTATTCTTTACTTTTCCTCCAATTCATGGGGATTGCTTTCTAGTTTGTTCTTCTCTTTAAGAAGCGCCATTTCGCGATCGTGTATCTGATAGATGCGCTCGTTCGCAATCCCTAGCTGCCGTAATAATTCACGGCATTGATTACATCCGCTGTTCGATTCGGCTATGGCAACTTCTTGGGCATTGCTTGGAATAGATTTTGCGGAGGCGTCTCCGAAGAGGAGCCAATCTGTATCGACTTTAAAAACAGTTTTTAGCGACAAAATAGTCGCAGAATTTAGTTCGCATCGGTTGTTCTCATAATTACTTAGCGTGGTTGGTGGAATGCCAAGCTGCTTTGCCAGCCACTTTTGCGAATGTGCCCCACGTAACTCTCTGATCCTGTCTCCAAGTGTGCTCATAAAGGTAAAAATTCCGTGCCCGAAGTTTTACCTTCACTTTATCCTCGCAAACTTCATAATGGCGCGAAAAAATTAAAAATTGCGTCAATATGAAGCTTTATCCTATTTTTTTAGTTGCAATGCGTTAAAAAATAGTGGATAAGTTCTGCTGCGGGCGGTTGAAGGTTTCACACTAGCTAGTGCCACCTTACCCGCCCTGCGCTAGAGGGTCAATGCCGGGAGCCGTGCTCTATTTGGATGGTTTCCGGCACAGACCCCAAGAACGTAACAAGATACTTTCTTTAAGTGCTGGCCAGGGACACGGGTAGAGCGACAGAAGGCAAAAATCGTTCTTGGACAGACATTTACTAAAAAAATCACAAAATACGTGAGTGTAATTTTTTAAAAATTTATTTGGAGTTTGCTAGGAGTGAGCGGCTTTCAAGCCATTCTGTATAACCTTAAATATTGAGAGAGGTGTCCTTATGAGAGCTTTCAGACGTTTTCATTTTCCGTTCCTCGTCGATATTCTTTTTATTTCTGGCATAATCGGCGCATTTGGGGTAGCTTACAAATTTTCCGAAGGGATTGGCGATATGAATTTCATCCTGATTGCCATTCTCTGTTTAGGGGTTGTCGTGTTGAGTTGCGGAACGATCTATGTTTTGCTAGACATGCGCGATAGCCTTTTGAAAATTCAGTATATAGTTTCCCAAGAGATCGCACCAAAAGCTTCATCCGAAGAATTAGAGAAAATTATCGCAAGTGGCATTAACTACGATGATGGTATGTTTAAAGTCGGTGGAGAAGAATTTATTTTACGCGTACAAGCCGAAGAAAAGTTGGATAAAATAAAGGCCAAACTAATTGAGTCTAGAGCATGATTCGAGATGATTTAGCTCGTATTCAGCCGCTTCTTCAATGAAGCGGCTTTTTTATTTCTTTCTCGAATTAAAAAAACTTTTTATGTATGGAAATAATCTAAATGGAAGCGGTATTATTCCTGATTTCCGATAAATAATCTATTTTTAGGAGTTTTATTTTATGTCAAAAGAACAAATTGTTTTCTGCGTAGTAGACGGAGCTTCAAGAAATAATCCAGGGGTAGCAGGCTGCGGCGTCCACATTCGAGATTATCCAGAAGAATGTACCCATGTTTCGCATTTCAAATTGGGTATTCTCTGAAATTCTCTGATATTATGGGTAACAAGCGTGAAACCATGCGCTATGGCCTGAGCAGCGATGAGCATGTCCATTCCGCCTATTGGCGTACCCTGGCGTTCAAGAAAATTCCTGATTTTGCCATAAGCAAGTGCTGAATCCAGATCGAAGGAAATTATCACAAGCGGCAGCAAAAATGCTTGCAAGGCCAATGTATTTTTTTCTTTGGCTGCGCTTTTTTCGATGCCGTACTGCAATTCTGCGATAGTCACTGATGAAATATATACATCTCCCGGCGAAACATCTTGAAAGCGCTTACGCACTTCCGGCGGGTTATTTTTAATCATGTAAATGCAGATAGTTGTGTCGAGCAGGAATTTCATCAAAGTCCCTCTCGTTCTTCCATTGGCGGCTGTTTCCTGTCTTCCATGAAATCGGGAGAAAATTGTCCCAGGGCATCAAAAAGCGTTTCCCACGGCTCATTAAGGGGCAATAGGACAACTGCCTTGCCTACCCGTTTGATAGATACACTGTCGCCGTCAAAACGAAAGTCCCTGGGAAGCCGGACGGCCTGGCTCTGCCCGTTTCTGAACAATTTTGCCTGTTGCATAAGTATCTCCGCCTGAATATATACTAAAAATATATACCTTTAGAAATTGTGTCAAGCGGAGAATACCCCATAAATCAAGACCTACCCAGATACAAATAACCCTATAATATTACAGCTACTTTAATTTACAACCCCTTTGCAAATATAAAAAACCGGCTAGATGATTCATTAAATATTACAAAGCTATGTAAAGAAGTTGGTTTGTCTCATCAGACAATGGTCAAATATCTTTATAGGCTTATGTACCTGGAGCGCAAAACTATTTTTGCTTAAATGCTTTTGCCGGTAAAAATGCAGAGGCAGCGATAAAACTGCCTCTGCTTAAACTTCTGTTGCTGTAAAGTTAAATAAGCAGGTTAATATCACAATTATTTTTTAGACAATAATGGCTCTATTACGTCAATAAGTTCTGGCAATTCATCTTGAACTGTCTTCCAAACAAGCTGCCAGATTATATTATTATAATCATGGACAAGTATATTACGCATCCTTCGCGCCTGTTGCAGAGGTATTTCTGGATGCTGCACACAAAATTCGGGGAATTTTTTCAAAAGCACAGAAGAGGCTTCGCCTATGATACCCAAACGCCGCGCAGCAATATCTTGTGCATCAATATTTGCTTCATTGCTAAAGCTTTCCAGCGTTTCATTTTGTAAGCGACTGACGATTCGTTTAGCAGATATATATATATCGTTTAGAAGATCGTAGACGCGAGAATCAAGCTCTTTCATATGCTAATCGCGTCCCTATCTATAGCTGATTTCAAAGATTTTTTCATGTTTTCGCCGGTAAGTATAATATGGACAGATGTACCAAGTAATTCTTCAAAATCATCGTATAATCCGCCTAAATCAAACAAGCTGGCCCCAGGAATAGGATCAACAAGAAAATCAATATCGCTATCTTCTGCATCTTCTCCACGGGCTACGGAGCCGATAACGCGCAAATTTGCGAACATCGGGTAACGCGCCATTACTTCCAGCACTTCCGCACGGTGAATTTGAAGGATTTGTGAGGGCAGCATATTTTTTCCTCGCTTGCTCAACTATCCTAGCGAATGAAGCCTCTGTCAAGGCGCAGAGAGTTTGCCGGTAAAAATGCAGAGGCAGCGATAAAAACTGCCTCTGCTTAAACTTCTCTTGCTGTAAAGTTAAAAATTTTGGTTAGTTATTACTGGAAACTCCTTCTGCCGCAATTTCTGTCACATACTTATTCCATTGGCGGATTGCAGCAGGAGCCGAAACTGACCAACTGTGAGCGGCAGGCCCACAAGCGCAGGTGATTCGATAAACGTCACGCTGCCGTCCTGTAGGCCGGTCGGCTTCCAGGATTGGCGCTGCTCCGCATATGCTGCATGGTAAAATTTCTGGCAAGTCTTTACGCATAAAAAGCCAGGTAGCTGGCTAATACCCCGCTTCCTTCTGGTGGCGCACGGCAAGAACAAAAACTTTTGGGGCATCAATGCGGTAAATGGCTATGTAGCCTGTGCCGCCGAATTTGATTACCAGTTCCCGGTAATTTTCTCCAAGCCGGTCAGCGTTTCTGCCGCGTTCAGGAAAATGCCGCAAACTTTGAACAGCCTGAATTATGGCCTTGCTTGCCTCTTGAGCCGCATCCACGTCTTTCGAGCGTAAAAATCCCCGGAGACGCGCAATATCGGCAAGGGCAGTCCGGGTAATGACTACTTGTGGCATTGCGGCATTTCCGCCTCGTTCTCACTGCCCCAGGTTTCGAGCCAAGCCACAAGTTCATCGTCAGTAACGTGCAAACCCGTTTCCTGAAACTGTTGCCACGATTGTAATACATGATTTTTGAATTGTTCACGTTTTTCTTCGCGGGCAACATACTCCGTCAAAGCCTGATTAATGACCCAGGTTCGGGAGCGATTACGCGCTTCCGCCAAGGCATCTAACTGCTGAAGTATATCAGCTTCGCATCTGATGGTTGTGGTTTGCATTTTTCCCCACCTCGCATATTCACAGTGAATACACGCATTCCCAGGTTGCTGCAAGCCCAAAACTATACTGAGTGCAGTTGACGCAAGATTTAGCGCCTGCCGTTTCAAAGGAACACCGCGCCCGCTTTGGAGGCGAGGGCGCGGCGTAGGAGGCAGTTTCCTGTGTGGATACGCTTTGTGTATCCAACTGAGCTACACGAAC
>WRMM01000196.1 GCA_009777135.1 Candidatus Fibrimonadales bacterium | reverse complement strand
CAATGAAACGGAATATGCAAGAATTGCCCAATACATACGCAATAACCCTATCTCATGGGGAAAGAAGCATTTGAATGTGATTTTCAATATTTGTGGGTAAGGGGAAGTCTGAAAGAGAGGGGAATTGCCTATATTCATTGCTATTCCCCAAACCCCATACCCCAAGCAAGTAAATCAGCGTTTTCTATATTCAAATCTATGCAAGAGTTATTGGACATTTTTATAGCAACTAAGATTTCTGCCAATATTTTTTATATGGCAATCCCCTTAATACTTTTGGCTGTTGTAGTATCTGCAAGTTATTTAGATAGAAAAAGTGTTCCGGTAATTTTGGTCGCTCTGTTCGCTGGAATTATTTTTGGCGGAGACGGGTTGAAGTTTTGGCGCGTTGATAACATGAATCTGGCAAATGACCTCGCTAATCTGGCTTTGGTTCTTATCTTGTTTCATGGAGGTTTTTGCACAAAAAAAGAAAATTTAAAGCTGGTAGCCTTGCCTGCTCTGGGCTTGGCTACATGGGGCGTTATATTGACGGCGGTTTTCACATTTGCATGTTTGCATCTTATTCTGGGCTGGGATAGAAACATTTCCCTTCTGTTGTCCGTAATAATATCTTCTACCGACGCTGCCGCCATATTCGCAATTTTAAGCAAGCAAGCGCTTAGCAACAAACTAAAATCTACCATAGAAATAGAAAGCGGCGCAAACGATCCTATGGCAATTTTGCTGACCATAGTGGCAATACAGTCAATACAGGCTTTGTCTTCTGGCGGTGATTTGAGCTATGGCGCTTTTGCTGGGCTGTTTGTGTGGAAATTTTTATCGGCGCCGGTTTTTGGGCTTATTATAGCAAAGGGCATGGTGTGGCTCATAAACAAGCTAACTCCGCAAGAAAGCGGCTATTATCACATACTTTTGCTCTGCACTTCCTTGTTTGCTTATGGATTTTCTGAAATTTTAAATGCAAGCGGAATGCTGGCCGCCTTCACTGCCGGAATAGTTATGGGCAACAAGCAGTTTGTTCACAAACAGGGCGTTTATCATTTTTCTTCCGCAGTTTCCACCATAGCCAACATTCTGCTCTTTGTGCTTTTGGGAGTGCTGGTTTTGCCAAGCAGCTGGCTTGGAAATAGCGAATTTTTGAATGGCAAATTATTTTTGAATGGTATTCTGCTATTCCTTTTCCTCTCTTTTGTAGCAAGGCCTGCGGCGATTTTTTTGGGAACAATTGGAATGAAAATTCCGTTTAAAGAACGTCTTTTCATATCTTGGGCAGGTTTGAGAGGAGCGGTGCCAATCACGCTTGCCACATATCCAGCGGCGGCTGGAATTGCGGGCGGAATGGAAATTTTCAATCTGGTATTTTTCGCGGTGTTGCTTTCAGTTGGTTTTCAAGGCTCATCGCTTGGCAAAATTGCCAAGCTTTTAAAATTGTCCACGCCATCTCGCCCGGAGCCGCCATACAGCCTTGAATTTTTCACAAAAAACGATATGGAATGCAGCGAAAGAATGGATCTCTTTACCGTAGATTTGCCAGGTCCCGAAGATGCAAAGGGTCCTCTAATACGCGACTTGGTGCTGCCAGAAGACGCTCTTTTGCTTATGATAGCGCGCAAGCAGAAGGTGCCATCCAAAAAGCAAAGTTGGCAAGTGCTCCCACCCAAAGGCGACACTGTTCTGCAAGGCTGGGATCAGATAACGGTTCTTTCCAAGGTTGAAGACGAAGAAAAGGTTGAAAATATTCTGCTGGAATCTTTTACTTCAGCTTCCCGTGCTTCCTAAATAGGTGTTTGTAAAAAGTTCCAAAACCTCTAAGAATTCGTTTTCTTTCTGCTGTGTTAAAAAGCGCCATTGCTGATTGCTGAATTAAATATTTAGGGCGCAAATAAAATTCTCTGCGAGCGCGGTCGCAAAAATCCACCAGATCTTGGGGAGAAAGCCCTGGGCGGCTGATGGTAGTGCGGTGATAGCCATCTTTGTCTAGCCATTGGTTGTAGTCTTTGTTGTTTAGCGCACCGCTTTCCACAGCCTCTTTGTATGCAACGGTGCCAGGGTAAGCCATAATAGGATAAAATTGCGCGGTATTTGGAGAAAGCGCTTTTGCGTATTGCAAAGTTTCTTCCAAAGTTTCTTTTGTGTCACCCAAATTGCCAACCATAAAACAGCCATGAACTAAAATGCCAGCTTTTTTTGCTGCCTTCATAAAGGGGACAGCTCCGCCATGCTTCAAACCTTTGCGAATACTATTTAAAACATCTGCGCTTGCAGACTCAAAACCAACGCACATTTCACGGCAGCCTGCACGTTTCATAAGCAAAAGCAAGCCTTCTGGAACATCTGCTCTGGCATTGCAGCTCCAAGTTATTTTCAGTTTGCGATGTAGAATTTCTTCGCAAATCGCTTTCACATTTTCTTTATCTGCCGTAAAAGTATCATCTTCAAAAAATACTTCACCCAAGCCTTTAAAATTTTCTTTTATGTATTCTAATTCATCTACAACATCTTTTGGATCTCGCTTGCGGTAGTCGTGCCCGTTCATGATTTGCGGCAGAACGCAGTAAGTACAGCGGTAAGGGCAGCCTCGCCCTGCAAGAATTACCACAAGAGGGTTTAAATTTGCTCCGTAAAAATATTTTTTATAGCAGGAATATAAATGCTTGCGATACACTTTGCTAACCCATGGAAGTTCGGTTAAATTTTGAATTTTTTGCCCTTCGGGCTGAAAATCAATTGAACCATCAGGATTTCGCCAAACCAGTCCTGCAATTTCGGATATATTTTTTGCTCCATCGCCACGCAAGTGCCTTATCAAATTTTTTATTGTGCAATCTGCTTCGCCTACAATGCAAAAATCAAGGGCAGGCTCCAAATTCATTGTTTCCAAAGGTTCTGCGCTTGCATGCGTTCCCATTAAGGCAACGGGTTTTTGCAAAATCTCTTTCAGGCTTTTAACAAATTGCAAATCGTTTATTACGCTGGGTGTTGAAGTTGAGCAAATAATCAAATCTGGTTTAAATTCTTTTGCCTTTTCCAAAACAGCTTCTTTGCTTAAATCCATTGCTGGAGCGTCTAGCAATAAAATTTCATTGCCATCTGCTTCTGCCGTGCCTGCGGCATAAGAAAGAAACATAGGCCAATAAAGCGTTCCAGACTTCGCAACGCCAGGGCTGCGAGACTCCCTGCTGAATTTGGGAAAATAAGGGGGATTTATGAACGCTGTTTTCACTGGGGGTAACTTAGAAAATTCTATATTGCATCAATGTCAGTTTGCATTAACTTCAACGAGGCTCCTTTTTTAGGAGAGGAATTTGAGCATATAAAGGATGCCATTGATTCTAAACATATAAGCGGAAATGGCAAATACACAAAATTGTGCAATGAAATTTTGGAACGGGCAACGGGAACAAAAAAAGCTATGCTAACGCACTCCTGCACTGCAGCCTTGGAGATGAGCGCTTTGCTTTTAGACATAAAGCCCGGCGATGAGGTAATTTTGCCAAGCTACACCTTCTCTTCCACAGCAAGCGCATTTGCATTGCGCGGGGCAAAATTGGTGTTTATAGACATTAAAAACGACACGTTGAATTTAGATGAAAATTTGATTGAACAGGTTGTTACGAACAAAACAAAAGCCATTGTTGCCGTGCATTATGCTGGAGTTTCTTGCGAAATGGCTCGCATTTTGGAAATTGCCAATAAATATAAAATAGCCGTTGTTGAAGATGCGGCTCAGGCGGCAGGCAGTTATTACATGGAAAAAGCGTGTGGCAGCATAGGTGATTTAGGATGCTATTCTTTTCACGAAACAAAAAACATATCTTGCGGAGAAGGTGGCGCATTGCTAATAAACAACGAGCAGCACATTGAGCAAGCAGAAATTATTTTGGAGAAAGGAACGGACCGGAGCAAATTTTTCAGAGGGCAGGTTGATAAATACACTTGGATTGGCTTAGGCAGTTCTTATTTGCCCAGCGATATGCTTGCCGCTTACTTGCATTCGCAGCTGCAGAATATGGAGAAAATAAATAAAAAACGCATGGAACTGTGGAATAATTATCATAAAAATTTTGAGGAATTTGAAATTAAAAAACCTTTTATTCCTGCTAACTGCAAACACAATGCCCACATGTATTATCTGCGTTTCGATTCCCTGAAAATGCGAAACAAATTCATAAATTTTATGGACAGCAAAGGAATTATGTGCATATTTCATTACGTGCCTCTGCATTCATCTCCTGCTGGAAAAAAATATGGCAGGGTTGCAGGACTCATGAAAAATACAGATAACGTTAGCGATACATTGGTCAGGCTTCCGCTTTTTTACGGAATGAGCGCAGATGCTCAAAATAAAGTTATAGACTGCGCAAGGAGTTTTTTTGAAAAAAATTCTTAAAAATTTCTATAGAAGATT
>WRMM01000195.1 GCA_009777135.1 Candidatus Fibrimonadales bacterium | reverse complement strand
ACTCTCTTGCAGTCCATACCGCAGGCTCCATCTCCATCTTCATCCGCAGGCGGATTGGGAGATGTTGTTGATATAGCGGTTTAGATTATTTAGCTCTAAACGCTCTGAAGTTCCCTTCTTTCTTTATGCGGGCGCCTTTTGCGTTAACAAGCAAAGGGTTTTTGCCGTTCAGAATTTCTGGAACGTCGTTTTGCGCGGGTTGTTCTGTCTCTTCTACGGCTTTTTTCATTGAAATTTGCTGAATTGCGTTTGCATTCAGGTTTTCAGCAGAATTTGCAATGGGCATTCCATATTGCATAACGCCTAGAAGCTCGTATCCCTCGGCAACCTTTTTGCTTGCCAGGTGATTAAGCTCTTCTGCGGTTAAGCCGCTGGATTTGCCATACCAGTCCGAGATTTCCTTTGCATCAAGGCCTTGCACCGAGATTCCCATTCTTTTGGCAGAAACAGAAAAGACATTGCCACTTCTGTCTATAACCAAATTAATGGAAGAGCCTACTTCGCCGCGTATAAGGTTTACTTGGTTTCCTGGCTCAACGGCAGAGAGTTCTGTGCCGTTTGCGGAAACTATAAGGTCGCCTTCTTGCAAGCCTGCGTCGCTAGCTGGTGAATTTGGCAGAACGCCAGCGATTTTAATACCGCCTTTGCCCGTCCAAATGGATATGCCAAGCCCTCCGAAGTTTTCGGATTCGTTGGCGACTGATGAGGCTGCAAGCGCAGCCACAAGGAACAGAGATTTGAGGACTTTTTTCATTTTGTTCTCCTTTGGGTTAGTGTTTGTGGTTTTGTTTGGCTCTCGCCAAAGCTTCTAGGTTCTCTTTTAAAAACTCTTTTGTAGCCGTGTGGGTTATTCGCTTTAGAGCTTGGTCTCGCAGCTGTCTCACACGCTCGTGCGATATTTTCATAGACTCGCCAACCTCTCTCAAGGTTTGCGGAGCGCTTATGCCAATGCCGTAAATGCCAGCCAAAACATTGTATTCCCTTTCTGGCAAAGATTTCAATATGCACCGAATTTCGTCTTCTACGGATTGAATTTCCGAGCTGGACTCAGGGTCTGCAGCTGTGGCATCCGGCAATGATTCCGCATAAGAGGACTTGCTGTCTGCTTTGAGCGGGCTGTCTATGCTAACGCCTTTTTGCCCCCTTTGTATCAAGTCTCTAACTTCGTCGCTAACTTCTTGCCCTTTTGCTTGGTCTTTTAGCCCTTTGCGAATGCGCAAATGCTGGTTTGCAGGCAAGCGAACCAGGCTGCCTTGCTCATTTATGGCCCTTGTGATGTAGGCTTTGATCCACCAAACTCCGTAGCTTATGAATTTTAAGCCTCTTGTATTGTCAAAAGATTCTATTGCGCGCATTAAGCCCATTGCACCCTCGCTAACCAAATCTGGCAGGGGAATGGGACAGCCTCTATACATAATTGCCACTTTCAGCACAAAGCGCATATTTGCGTCAACAATTTTTTGCCTAGCTATAGGATTGCTTTTATTTTCAAATAACCAAGCCTCCTCTTCTCTTGACAAGGGAGAGGTTCTGCGGATATCGTCTAGATATCGTTTTAATATGGCATCATTCGAGTCTATATGCACTATCATCCAGAAAATGTGTCTGCAATAAGTTAGTAAATTCAAGCATTGAGTTAATCATTGCTTACTATCTTTATCTATGAATGAAAAAAGAACCTACAGTTTCGGTTTGGAATGAATTTTGGAATCGAAAGAAAGATTTGAAGAAAGTGTACCCGTCTTCACCTTCTGTGCTTAAAGCTATTTTGGGCATGGGTCCGGTAAATGGGCTTAAAATTCTGGAAGTTGGAGCTGGCACTGGCAGGGATAGCCTTGAGCTTGCAAAGGCTGGCGCTCAAGTGTTCATTTTGGACTACTCGGAAGAATCTTTGAAAATAGCGAGGGAGCTTGCAATGCTGGCTCCAGAAAACTTGCACTTGGTTCAAGGCGATGCTTTCAACGCCCCTTTTCCAAGCGAGACTTTTGACATTGTTTTTCATCAAGGCTTGGCGGAGCACTTCAAAAATCCTTTGCCATTGCTCAAAGAAAACGCCCGTTTGTTGAAAAAAGGCGGCTTTTGCCTATGCGACGTGCCTCAAACCTTCCATCTTTACACCGTTTTAAAGCAGATATTGATAGCCTTTGACAAGTGGTTTGCCGGCTGGGAAACCCAATTCACCATGCCCCAGCTGAGAAAACTAATGAAAAACGCAGATTTGGAGGTAGTCCACGAGTATGGAGACTGGATGAGACCGAATTTAATTTATCGTATATTAAGGGAGATGGGTTTAAAATTTGGGATAGAATTGCCAAAATATCCGCTGAACAAAACGCTATACCAAAAGTGGAAGGACGGGTTATTAGATGCTCTAAGTCGTTGCCCAGCAAGCAGATACACGCAAGTGTGCATTGGAGCGGTGGGGAGAAAGAATGTTTAGCGGAGGCCTTAGTTAAGAGTTGAGAGTTGAGAGTTGAGAGTTGAGAATTATGCGGATACTAGTGCTGAATTATCGTGATAGAACGCATCCTTTAGCGGGGGGCGCGGAGGTGCATTTGCACCGAATTTTCAGCAAATTAGTAGAACTAGGCCACTCAGTAATGCTATTCACAACGAATTATAAAAAAAACAACTCTCAACTCTCAACTCTCAACTCTCAACTAAACAAACACGCTCCCCAACGTGAAACCATAGATGGCATAGAAGTCGTTCGTTGCGGAAGCGATCTGCTTTTTCCTTTGAACTGCATTCTAAAAGTCCCAAAACTCATAGAAGAATTTAAACCTGATATTATTTACGAAGATTTAAACAAACTTCCTTTGTTTTCTCCTTTTATAACAAAAAAACCTAAGTTGATACAAATACTGCACTTATGGAAATCTTCTATATTCAAAGAAGCTTCTTTTCCAGTGGCTTTGGGAGTGTGGCTTGGAGAAAAGATAATTCCGCTGGTATATAAAAATTGCTATTTTGCTACCATTAGCCCAAGTGGAAAAAAGGAGTTGAGCGAGTTGGGGATAGCTAAAGAAAGAATTTCCGTGATTTACTGCGGCACAAAAAGCGAGTATTTGGAAACGGAGAAGGTTAGATGTAAGTCCTTATATTTTCTGTGGTTAGGGAGATTTAGAAAGTATAAGGGCGTGTGGGTTGCTTTGGAGGCGTTTAAGATTTTCTCAAAAAAGCATCCAGATGTAAAATTGCTTTTTGCTGGCTCTGGTCACGAAGAAGATAGGGTGAAAGCAAAGGCAAAGAAATGGGGTTTGGAAGGCAGGGTTGAATTTTTGGGCATGGTTAGCGAAGAAAAAAAGATGGAGCTTATGGGCAAGGCCATGGGGCTTTTGCAAACAAGCTACAAGGAAGGCTGGGGATTAACCGTAATTGAAGCCGCCGCTTGCGGAACTGCGAGCGTAGCGAGCAACGTTTCTGGCCTGTGCGACAGCGTGAAAGACAGCGAAACGGGCCTCCTTTTCAAAGCGGGCGACCCTGCAGACTGCGCCCAAAAAATGGAAATCCTTTACAAAAACGAAACCTTAAGAACCACCATGGAAACCGCCGCAAAAACCCACGCCTCCTCCTTTAGCTGGGAAACCGCCGCAAAAGAAACCCTATTTTTGATGCAGAACATTATAATGGAGAATTGAGGAAAAAATTCATGAAAAGCTTTCTAATATTCCTCGCAAAATTGCTTGTTTCCTCAATACTTTGCTTTTTTGTTTGGCAAAGCATTGCTGCTACGCCTGGCATAGATTCGGATGATTTTGTGGATAAAATCAAAAATATTGATTTGAAATTTCTGTTTTTTGCTGTTTTTTGCGTGTTCTTATCTTATTTTTCTGGGTGTCTGCAATGGAAGCAGCTTCTTGCAAGGCAAAATATTAGAATGACTTATGTAAATCTGCTTAGGTTTTATTTTGTGGGTTCCTTTTTCAATAATTTTATGCCTGGCAATGTTGGCGGAGACCTTAAAAAGATTTATGATGTAAAGAAAAATACAGAGGAAACGGTTGGCGCAGCGATTTCTGCTACCTTTTTAGACAGGCTTTGCGGGCTTTATGTTCTGTGCGGTTTTGCGCTTGCGGTTGGTGCGGCCTTTTTTTGGGAAGATCCTGAGCAAAGGTATTTTTTGCTGCCTTCGCTGCTGATATTTCTGGGTTTTAGCGTTGCGCTGTGCATGTTGTTTAGCCGCAGGTTCGGGGAGTTGTTTTTTGGCAGGGTATTTTCTTTTTTGAGCAAGAGATTTTTGCATTTGCATGGCAGATTCCAGGCTTTTAGAACAAAAAAGCTGTTTGCGCAGCTTTTTTCGCTATCTGTGATTACCCAGTGCTTTAGGGTTTTATCGCATTATTTTTGCGCTTTGAGCATTGGCATTGACTATGTTTCTATTAGCTGGTACTTCTATTATATACCCCTTA
>WRMM01000194.1 GCA_009777135.1 Candidatus Fibrimonadales bacterium | reverse complement strand
AAGCATACCGCTGACTCGAACCAACGAACCGTTATTATCGGGATAAGCGTTTTTGTTTCCATCTATAATAATATCTTCTAAAGTCAGATTTCCGCCACCCGCCACAGTAAACAAATCCCCCGCTGCACTCCTCGTAAGAGTGCGAGTCGTGCCATCGCTTTTTATGGTAAGGTTGCAGCTTCCAGGTATGGATAGTCCTGCTGTAATATTAATATCGTTTGCAACTACTATGGTTTTATCGTTATTGCAATCATTGATTTGGGTTTGCAAATCGTCAAAGTTGGATACTGTTGTCTGCCCCTGTGCTGCGAGTGGAAGGAGCAAAATTGTCAGAACCCCGATAACCCCGATTAGAGGATTGACCCGATTTTTAGATATAAATTCTGAAAATCCTAAAAATTCTGGCAAATTCCCGCAAGGTTCAAGAAGCCCATCTACAAACGCTTTACCAAGTGTGCGGGTATACTTATTTTGATTCTGACAAAAGAATTTCACGCTGCATACCTCCAGTTTTCTATCTTCCCATAAGAGGAATCTTTATGAAAACCGCTACTATTGAAAAGAAAGCTGAAACTGCCGCAAAGCCTTATAGCAAGGTTATTGACCTTGGCAATGGGGTAATGTTCCCTGTGGAAAGCGAGGAAGAGGCAAGTTTCGTTGAATGGATGGTTGAAGAAGCCAAAGCTGGCAGAGCAAGCTTGCCTAAAAGAAGCCCGCAGCCAATGGAAAGACCTGTGTGGCTTGACACCGAGCCTAAAATGAGCAGCGAGGAATTTTGGGCATTTTACGAAGAAGAACGAGCTGACAGGTTTTAATTTATGCTCATATCTTATTTTGATTCTTCGCTCTTGCTTTCCATTTTGCTTAATGAATCGCGCTCTGAAGAAGGTTTGATTATTTGGCAGAACTCTAAAGTTAGAGTAAGTTCTGTTTTGCTTAAATTTGAAATGAATATCACTTTGAGAAGACGTAGCAGGGAGAAAAAAGTTACTTTCGGCGATGATTGGTTTAAAACTAGATTGACTAGCCTTAACAAATTTTTGGAGGATATTTTTTACGTTGATATCAACGAGAAATTTGAAAATTCTGTAGCTGGCGATTATGATATTTTGTCTAAATGCAAAAGCCTTGACGCTATTCATATCGCTACGGCGCTTAATATAAGCGAAAAATATGATCGGAGTGAAATAAGAATCTGCTCCTTCGACAAAAACATGCTCGCCCTCGCAAAACAACTCGGACTTGAAACTAATTGTCTGAACCCCGATAACCCCGATGAAAGGATTAACCCGATAGCTCCGACTTAAACACAAATCCTGTAAGTTACTCATATCCTGATAATCCTTAAATCCTGCAAATCCTGATCCTGACAACTACACCCTAAACAAATTCACCGTTTCTCTCAACTCACCAGCAATCTTCTCCAAATCGCCTGCGCTTTTATTCACATGCAACGCGCCTTGCGCGCTCTCCTTGGCGGCGCGGCTCATGCTTGCTATATTGCCGCTCACATTGCCTGCGCCTTTTGCAGCCTCGTCTGCGTTGTGGCTCACCTCGTTTGCGCTCATCGCCACCTCGTTGATGGCATCGGCAACGCGTTTTGCCTCGGAATTTGCCTGCACAACGTTGCTTGTAATCTCGTTGCTTGCCTTGGTCTGCTGATTGGCGTAGCCAGCTATCGCCTCCACAGACTCGTTGATTTTGGTAATTATCTCCGAAATATCGCTAATCACTTTAATCGCATTATTCGTGCTTCCTTGAATACCCTCAATTCTTTTTGTAATATCGTCTGCGTTTTGAGCGCTCTGGTTCGCAAGCTCCTTGATTTCGTTTGCCACCACCGTAAAGCCTTTGCTTGCGGCTCCTGCTGATGCAGCCTCAATCGTAGCATTCAAAGCCAGCAAATTGGTTTTGTCTGCGATTTTCTTAATCATACTGGTAACCTGCCCAATTTCCTTTGCTGCCAAGCCAAGCTTGTTCATCACCTCCGTTGCATCAGTCGCCTTGCTCATCGCCTCATTTGCCACAGAGTGAACTTCGTCTGTGCCAGCGGCAATTTGGCTGATGCTTGTGCCCATGCCCTCTATAGCCGAAGTTATGGTGTTCACATTGGCGCTCATTTGCCCCGCCGCTCCGCCAATTTCATTGGCGTTCGTGCTTGCTTGGCTAGCTCCTTTTGCCATAGCGTTTATGTTCGTTGCCATCTGCTCAGTTGTGCTTGCCACAGAATTGCTTTTCGCGGCAGTTTCTTCCGCTCCGCTTGCCAGCTGCTGGCTTATGTCAGAAAGCTCCTTGCTCGAATCAGAAAGTTTGTTTGAATTTGCAAGCAGATTTTTTATAATCCTCTGTATTTCCTCAAAAAACTCATCAACATTCTTTGCCACAATCCCTATCTCGTCTCTCTGCTCAACGCCTGTTCTTGCCCGCATATCGCCATCTTCGCCCTTTTTCAGGGTTTCAACAACCTTTTTAAGCGGTTTTGTTATGGAAAACTTTATAACCAAACCTGTTGCATGGGCAAAAAAGAATGTGGAAATAATGAAGATTATGCCAAGCGTAATGCCGCTCTTTGTCAAGTTATCGTTTGCAATTTTCTGCTTTTCGCCCAAAGCCTCCTTGTCTCGCATCATATCTTCGCTGATTTTCGCAATTTTCGCCGCCTGATTGTCAATTTCCGCCTGAGCAGCCCCGCTTCTTACTAGTGTTCTGAATTTTTCTGCCTCGCTTCGCAAATTCGCATTGTCCGTTTGCCTGATTAAAGAATCGGCAAGCGCATATACCTCGTTCAGATTATTCTGATAAACACCCACTCGCATTTGCTGGATTTGCCGTTGCTGCGTGCCAAGCTTAGAAAGCGGAACAACCGCCTCGCTGTAAAGCGCGCTGGCTCCTTTGTGCAATTGGTTGATTTTTACCATATCAAAAATACCAGCACACATTGCCACTGTTGCTACTAATGCAAAAGCGATAGACAGTCTTGTGCCGACTTTAATGTTTTTCATTGTTGACTCCTTACTAAGTAAACTAATTAAACTGATGAAATATAGTAAAAAAAATCAAAAAAAACAAGATTTTAAAATTATTTTTCGTGAAATTTATTATATTAATTATGTATTCTGTGCTTATAATCTAGAAACTATTCTAAAAGCGATTAGTTTTTGTGCTTATAACCGAAATCGTTCATTTACTAGCGACATTGCCGTATGATCCATCTTGTTTATCGCTTTTTCCACTCTGCCTGCAATCCAAGTGTAGAGCAAGTGCACTGGGATTGCTACGGAAAGCCCGGCTTTTGTGGTTACCAAAGCGATGGAAATTCCGCCTGCCAAAAGTTTTGGGTCTGCGGTGCCATGTATGGTTATCACATCAAAAAGTTCTATCATTCCCATAACGGTTCCCAAAAGCCCGAGCAGGGGAGCGGTGGTTCCTAAAATGGAAATTAATGGGAGGCGGCTTTCCAAGTGCGGAACAATTTTTGCAAACAATGCCTCAGTTTTCTTTTCTGCTTCTTCTCTTGTTTTTGTTTCAGGGTCAAGGATTGTTTTTTTAAGCTCCGCCTCGTAGCGTTTTCCGTTCCAGAGCAGAACAAAAATTCGCTCCGCAATCAAAATCAATGCTACAATCAGCATGGCAGCAATAGGATACATCAAAATTCCGCCGTCTTCCATCATCTTCCAGAATTTTTCCGATAAGGTCTGTTCTTTGCGGTTTGCGATTTCTGCAAGAGAACTAGTATTCAAAAGCGGGTCTATATAAACGAGCAAAAGAGAATCGCCGCTGCCGGCATCGGCTTTTGCCATGCCAAGCCCGCCCAAGCGAACAAGCGAATCGTTGATTTCAATTTCTGCATTGTATTCAATGTTTTTCTTGGCAATTGAAAAAAGGCTTTCTGCAGCTAGCAGTGGAGAGTCTTTTGACAGCGAAATTTCTGGGATTGCAAACGGCGTGGCTCCTTTGTTTATACTTTCCAGATCTTGCAGCCTGCTTTGCTCAGGAAACACGGAAACAAAGGCAATTCTGGCTTTTTCCGCATCTTCGTTTGCAAAGTTCAAGGCGTCTCTGGCAATGCGAAGTTCTTCAAATAATCTAGAGCGTTCCGCCAGAACCGCTTCGGCTTTTTCTCTGCGATTTTCCAGCTCCGAGTCTGTTTTTTCTCTTTCTTCATTCTGTTTAGCTTTTTCTTCCCATCTCTTAGCCACCGCCAAATCACGTGCCTTGCGAGCCTCTTCCAAATCCGCCTTGGCGCTATTAATCTCAGCTTGCTGCGAAACCAAATCAACCTGGCCAAAAGCCGTTGCTATCGATATTAAAATTGCAAAAATAAAGAACACGGGTGTAATTTAGTAATCGCTGATTAAGTCGCTTTGGGTTTAGGGTATGGGGTATAGGGTATGGGGAATTTCACAAAAAATGGCTTAAATTCGCTAAAAAGGGCATATTTTTGCATTGCCCATACCCCAAACCCCATACCCCATACCCCATACCCAAGCATTG
>WRMM01000193.1 GCA_009777135.1 Candidatus Fibrimonadales bacterium | reverse complement strand
TTAGATAGAAAGGTGTGGGTTCGTAGGGGGGGAGTCTGGACGCGGAGGGGGGGGGGGGGGGGGGGGATAAAGTTGCCGTTTAAGCAGCCGTAGGATAGCCTAGGGATGCGGGAAACGCACTGGGGGTGCGTATACTTTGCGGAAGTTCTTGGCTTAATTAATAATGAATAATTAAGAATTAATAATTGGAGTGCTGCATGTAAAGCGTTTTTTTGTGAACTTAATTGTTCATTATTAATTGTTAATTCTTCATTAAGCATTGAGTTTGCTAAGTTGCAATAAAAGGGGCTTGGGGGGCGTTTATGGCTCATTCTTTGCCTCCCCGTAAATTTCCAAAAATTCCGCTGGAGTAATAGCCTTGATTCTGGAATTGGCGAAGTCATCTATGTTTCTGGTAATGATGTAGTCTATGTTCGCTTGAATGGCACTTGATTCTATAACGGCATCTTCGTAATCATCTACCATAGATACTATTGCTAAACGCAAAACAAATTCACTTGTAGGCACAAGCTTTAAAATATCTAAAACCGTTGATATAGAATCTCTTGCCTTTTTAGAATCTTTATCTTTTTTATACAAGAAATATGCAAGCGTGGTAATCTCGTGCGCACATACAAAACCGCAGTTTTCATTCTCTATGCAAAAATCAAAAATCTTTTCCGCATTTTCAAAGTCTTCTCTATGGTTTAAATAATCCAATATTACATTCAAATCAACTAATAGCGTTTTCATAAAAAATCCTTGAGAGTTCTTTTTTATTTGGAATAGGAGAGCTGCTATATAATCCTCGCAAGCTGCGGACTCTTGCTTTTAATGCTTTTTTATTAGCTGCCGCCAATTTCGCTTCCAAATTAGCTGACTGCTCTACTGCTTTATCTGCTTTCACTAGGTTTGCCATAAGACCTCTAGGGGCAAATATAGTAAATTTCCAAAAGTGCTCACCCCTGTTGCGCAGGCTTGTGAATGGCAGCCCTCATTGGAGGTTTTTGGGAAAAGATGCTTGCGGTTCAAGGTTGCCATTGGGGTAATGTAGAATTTTTTTTTGGATTGTTTTTTTGCAGAATTCGTTTTTTGGGTTTCCGTTGTGCGATGTAGGGGCAGTTCGCCGTGGCTGCCCCTATTTTGCCACGTAAATCTGCATTTTTCGCAACGTGGGGTCGTGGCAGGCAACCACGTTGCATATATTTTCGCAATGTCGTTGCACAGGGGCAACCACGGCGAGTTGCCCCAACAATGCACACCAACGTTGCGGAATACGCACAATCCCATACACGCCACACCACGGATGCGGTTAACGAAAAATGATTCGTCCCGCACATTCTGAAAATTCCAAAAATTCTGGCCAATTCTGATTCAGACAAAAAGGGAACGCTCACCCGTGTTGTGCTGGCCCGTGAGCGGCAGCCCCCATTGGATGCCCGAACAGACGGAGGATACGCCCCTAAAGAACGGACGCTTTTCCTTGAAAATAAACTTTGTTGCCAATCTAAAAAAACATTTTTACTTTTGGCTAAATGATTGAAGCTCGCAATATCACAAAATTTTTCCCAATCCTCAACGAGGACCGCACCGCAGATGGCATTACTGCCGTGCTTTCGGTGTCGCTCACTATAGGGGATGGAAAAATCGTAAGCCTCTTGGGACCTTCGGGATGCGGAAAATCTACCTTTTTGGAAATACTTGGCGGCTTGCAAGCGCCCACCGAAGGCAGCGTTTATATAGATGGCGTGCAGGTGTTGGAACCTTTGCCGTCCACTCGCAAAGAAATGGAGGAATATCGCCGCAAATACAGATTTTTATCCCCTTTGGCAAACAGATTTTTCAAAAACCAGCCCAAACACGATATTGCCATGATTTTTCAAGATTACGCCGTGTTCCCGTGGATGACGGTGCTGCAAAATGTGCTTTTCACTTTGAAACTGCGCGACATTCCACGCCGTGAGCGAGAACCAACGGCAATGGTGTATTTGAAAAAAGTTGGGCTTGCCGAATCTTTGAGCAAATATCCTTCCCAGCTTTCGGGAGGAATGCGGCAACGACTCGCTCTTGCCCGTGCGCTGGCGGTGCAGCCGCGCATTATTTTGATGGACGAACCTTTTGCCGCTGTGGACGCATTAACTCGCGAACGCCTGCAAGACGATCTGCTGCGTTTATGGAGCGAAGCGGGCATCACAATTGTCATGGTAACGCACGACACCGATGAAGCCTTATACCTCTCGGATGAAATCGTAGTATTTTCCCCCAACCCCGGCTCTATCCGCAATCAATTTTCCATTGACATAGAGAGGCCGCGCCGTCGCAGCGACCCAGAGCTTTTGGAACTCAAAAAGCGTATAACTGCGCTTTTCAAATTTGACATTAACCACGAAAGCGAGTATTCAATATGAATAAAACAATCACAGACGTAATCGGAGCAACGCCCATTGTGCGCTTGCCAAAAATCAACGCAGATTTGCCTGGCATATTGCTTGGCAAACTTGAATATTTCAACCCGGCAGGCAGCGTTAAATGCCGCATAGGAGCGGCAATGCTAA
Source organism: Candidatus Fibrimonadales bacterium (assembly GCA_009777135.1). GTDB lineage: Bacteria > Fibrobacterota > Fibrobacteria > Fibrobacterales > Fibrobacteraceae > Fibrimonas. The sequence goes on along the minus strand of WRMM01000193.1, from coordinate 1,971 downwards.
AAGCGGCAGCGCAAGATGGCAGGCTTAAACCCGGCGGAACGGTGATAGAGCCAACCAGCGGCAACACTGGCATTGGTCTTGCCTGGGCATGCGCTGCGCAAGGCTACAAGCTAATTCTCACCATGCCAGAAACAATGTCCATAGAGCGTCGCAAAATTGTAAAAATGCTTGGCGCAGATTTGGTGCTCACTCCGGGCAGCGAAGGCATGGTTGGCGCGGTAAAAAAAGCCCGCGAACTCGCATCGCAAATTTCAGGGTTTATGCCCATGCAATTTGAAAACCCTGCAAACCCGCAAATTCACCGCGAAACCACCGCAGAAGAAATTTGGCGCGACACAAACGGCAAGGTTGATATTTTCGTAGCAGGCGTGGGAACTGGCGGCACAATTACTGGCGTTGGCGAGGTGCTAAAAGCACGCAAGCCCAGCGTGAAAATAGTTGCGGTAGAGCCAGACGCATCTCCGGTGCTTTCGGGCGGTCGCCCTGGTCCTCATCGCATACAAGGCATAGGAGCGGGTTTTGTTCCCAAAGTTCTCAACCGCTCGGTGATTGATGAAATCATTCGCATAACCAACGAAGAAGCTTTTGACACAGCCAAAAAGCTGGGTCGCGAAGAAGGCGTGCTGGCAGGCATATCTTCTGGCGCGGCGGTCTGCGCGGCGTTGAAACTGGCGTCAAAAGCGGAGAATGCAGGGAAGGTGATATTAGCCATGCTGCCCGATTCGGGCGAGCGGTATTTGGCTACTCCGCTTTCCTGTGATTAGTATTATTCCGCAATTTTTATTGCTTTTTTATATTGCTCTATTGCAAAAATTATAAAATTCCCTTATTTTGTCATTACGCAGCCTCTTCTGGAAAAGTGAAGCTTCCGTTTTCTTGTTCTTCCTTATATAAATCGAATAATAATTTTGGGCTATAACGCCAAACCTCAGTTTTAGGATTTTTTTCTAAATTACCATAGTGAAACAAAACCTCCCCACAATCCGCAGTTCTGCTGCTGAGTACCTAACCTTTGTAGCAGCAACGGGAGATGCTCCGCAGAGCATTGAAATGCGTTATGAAGATGAAAATATATGGCTAACGCAAAGAATGATGGCGAACTTGCGCGAGGAGCAACTATAAAGAAATACTTTATAGTTCAAAATGAGGGTGAAAGACAAAGGCAAAATATCTCACGAAATTGCTAAATCCTTTGGCGGAAGCGGAGTTTACTCAGGTTCGACATAAATAATTATAAAATTAGAAGGATCATCAGTATTAAAAGACGCTATAGCATTTCCTCTTTCTTTTAGCCGGTCCAAGACACCATCTGCATCTTTTGGAGAGACATCGCGTTCTATTAAAAAATCCTTCATTTCTTGTTCAGATACTCCATCATAAGATTCTATAAAAGTTCCGAGCCTTCTGACTTCTGACCATACATATTTTATATCATCGTAAGATGGATTCTCATTCTGACGAAATAAATCTGTGACATAACCATAAGGAGTACTTGCTATTATATACGCAGAATACCAGTATGTAGTAATTGCAACAGAACTGCTAGAAATTGTAACAGAACTGCTAGATGGTATAAAACTACTTGAGGATAGCCTATTACCATAATTATCATCGTCATTTGTTCCTCCTCCAGGAGAAGAGCAAGACAAAACAACTATCCCAGCAAGCAAGCTTGCCATTAAAACGACTCTATTTTTGAAAAAATTTACCATAATTACAAATATATGAAACAATAACGAAAAAAGGGCATTATAACTATACAATATTTTTACAGAGTTTTGACAAAACATGTTTTTGCGCAGTTTTCATTGTTTTTTTAGCCTATTTTTCTACATTAACCTTATGGAACTAAGCTACGAAAATGCGGAAATTGCAAGCCCTGTTGATAAAAAACAAAATTTGCTTACCGCTTTCGGTTTGCAAGCCGTTGATAATTTGAAGCCGTCTGAATATGCCGTGGAATTATCTAAA
>WRMM01000192.1 GCA_009777135.1 Candidatus Fibrimonadales bacterium | reverse complement strand
GTTGTGCGAGGCTCCATAGAGTTTCCAACACTTATGATGAATTTTGTTGGCGATAACAAGCCAGTGCAGGCTCTTATATTTTTGACATTCAATGGCTTGCTTTTTTGGATTATAGTAATAGCTTTTAGAAGGAATAGATCTATTGGCGTGTATTTGGCTTTGCTTTATGGGCTTTGCTCTTTTGGGCTTTTATGGTATTTGAATTTTTCTGACGGAACCAAGCCTGAACGCCGCGACCACGAGATGTGGCTAAGAGAAATGCGTTACTACACAAACATGCTTGCAAGCGATGGCATGGCACAGCTTCCAAGCGTTCCAGATCCAAATGAGCTTTTGGGCATTCAGCGCAAAATTTACAGCGATCAGCTAAAAGGCGAAACCCATAGCTCTGCCAGGCAATTGAGCGCATGGCAAAGCTGGATGAGAATACAGGCAGCTTTTGAAAGCAGAGGCGCGCAAGCTCCGCCGCTCCCAACTCCTGTGCACTTGGAAGTTAGAAACCGAGATTATTTTTACACTCCTGCTTTTGTATTCATGTCTTTGCTTTACGGGCTTGGCATAGGATTTTTGCTGTTCAATATTCAGCAGCGCAAGGTTAAATTGCTTTTGCCAAGCGGCATAGCCATTGCGGTGCTTTGCGGAGCAATTCCGCTTTTTGCAAATTACAAAGAGCATAACAGAGGAAATCTCTGGGTGCCATGGGATTATGCGCACAATTTGCTTATGAGCTGCGAACCCAATGCAATACTCTTTACCAATGGCGATAACGATACATTCCCTCTCTGGTTTGCTCAAGAGGTTCTTGGCATTAGAAAAGATGTTAGGGTAGTGAATTTGAGCCTTGGCAATACGGACTGGTATATAAAGCAAATGCTGGATAACCCGCCTGTTTTAAAGCTGAGCTATGATAAAGCCGGCATAGACAGGGAGATGGTGCTTTCTGAGAAGAATATTGAACTGCCTGAGCAGAGAATTGAGCATTGGGTTAATTTGGCAGACCAGCGAATTCCGGTGCTTGAACGGCAGGTTAGAATTTTCAGCGACAGCTTGGGGGCAGAAGAAGAATTGGAAAAACGAAAAGTATGGCTCCAGGCTTACACCGCTCTTAAGGAATGGGGAGAGCCTCGCAAAAGCGGAATTATGCAAACGCAGAATAAACTGGTTATAGATTTAACCATGAATAATCTGGATAGACCCATACATGTTTCAACAACGGTTGCGCTTTCCAATGCTGTTGGCTTGGATAAATACATGGTGCAAAAAGGCATGATTTGGGATTTGGTAAAGGGCAGCCTGGCTCCCAGCAAAGACAGCCTTGATGTTGAGAGAACCGCTTATCTTATTGACAGCGTGTTTAAGTATAGAGGCTTGGGCGATGGCACTGCTTATGTGAACTATGAAACCAAGCAGCTTCTCTTTAATTACAATTCCATGTATATTCGCCTTGCCATGGCAATGAGAGACCTTTATGTGGATGCAATGCAAAAGAAGCTTTTAATGTCTCTGCAGGAAGAAGACTTTTTGGAAGAAGCGGATATGGACATGGAAGCTAATTCCAAAATTTTGGAAAGAGGGCTAGGCTATGTGGATATAGGCATAAGGCAATTTCCCGAAGAGTGGCGCAATTACGCAGTTGCATACGATTTGTTGAAGCTTGCGGGAGATGATGCTCGCGCTAAGGAATATTTGGAAAAAGGGCTTAGAGAAATTTCTGGCGGATCAGGAAGAAGGTATTTGCTCTCAACTTTGGAGAGGTTGCAAGACTAGAAATAGAGAGGCAATATGGAAAAAAAAGGTTGGTTGAACTCACTGTTTAGCTCCGAGAGAGAAAAAAAACAGGAATCGCAAAATCAAGTGGAAATGAAGCCGAAAACTTCTCTAGAAGCGGATTTTTTAATAAAGGTTAGCCAAGAAATTCGTTTTTCTTTGAATTCAATTATGGGTTTTAACGATTTAATTCTCGGCAAAAAAGATTTGAACGAAGAAATATTTGAGAACTCAACCAAAATACATAATTCCGGCGTGGCTCTTTTAGGCGTTATAAATAATATTTTAGATTTTGCAAGAATGAAATCCGGAAACTTGGAGCTAATTCCTGTTGATTATGAAATATCAAGCCTTATAAGAAATGTGATTTCTTTAAATATGGCTAATGCAGAAGTTAAGCCCATAAAATTCAATTTAAACTTGGATGCGAATTTGCCAAGCCGTTTGATTGGAGATGAGCTTAGATTGAGGCAGGCTTTTAACAATATGCTTTCCAACGCATTTAAGTACACAAAAACCGGAACAATTGAATGGAGCGTGGGTTTTGAATATGCTGGCAAAGATTTTTGGCTGGTTTCAAAAATAAAGGATTCTGGCGCAGGCATAAAAGAAGAAGACATGAAAGATTTATTTTCCAAGTATAACCAGCCTGGCGCAAGAATAGAAGGCATGGGGCTTGGTCTTGCCATAGCAAAAGAAATAATAGACATGATGGGCGGCGTTATAGAAGTTGAAAGCAAACATGGCAAAGGCACGATTTTTACAGTTAAGGTGAAACAGCAGGTGCAAAACAAAACTCCGCTAGACGAGAAAGTTATAAGCAATCTCAAAAACTTTTACATTCAAAGCAATAAAACCGAAAAAAAGCTAAAGCTGGTTTATGAGCAAATGCCCAGTGCCCGTATTTTGGTGGTGGACGATATGTCTTTGAACTTGGAAGTTGCAAAAGGCTTGATGCGTCCGTATGGAATGCAAATAGACACTGCGCCGAGCGGCAAAATAGCGCTTGCAAAGGTAATAAATCAGAGCACTAGATATTCAGCTATTTTTATGGATTACATGATGCCAGAAATGAATGGCGTGGAAACCGTGCGCAAAATAAGGGCTCTTGACAGCGATTATGCCAAAAATATTCCGATAATAGCCTTGACTGCGAATGCTGAGGCTGGCGGCGAGAAAATATTTTTAGAAAGCGGCTTTAACGATTTTATTGGCAAGCCCATAGATATTATAAAATTGGATGCAGTTCTAAAAAAATGGATTAAAACGGATGAAGCGTAAAACATCATGGATTTAAGCATAATAATACCCATAAAAGATGAGGCAGAAAGCTTGCCGATACTGCTTGCAGAGATTAAAACTGCAATATCGCCTGCTTGCGAGAGTTTTGAGGTTATAGCCATAGATGACGGCTCTCGCGATAATTCTTGGGAAACGTTGCAAAGTCTATCAAAGGAATATGATTTTTTAAAGACGGCAAGGTTTCAGTACAATTGCGGAAAAGCTGCGGCTCTGTCTCATGGGTTTGGCATGGCAAAGGGCAGGTATATAGCGACAATGGACGGCGATTTGCAAGACAATCCTGCGGAAATTCCAGAAATGCTGAAAATGCTTGATAACTGCGATTTGGTAAGCGGCTGGAAAAAGAAACGCTATGACCCTTGGCATAAAACAATACCCAGCAAATTTTTCAATTTAGTTGTTTCCATTGTTTGTGGGCAGCGTTTGCACGATTTTAACTGCGGTTTAAAGGCGTATAAGGCAGAAGCAGCGAAGAGCGTTGCTCTTTACGGAGATTTTCACAGGTTTATTCCCCTTATGGCGAGTTGGAACGGATATAAAATTGCAGAGAAGATTGTTGAACACAGAGCAAGGCGGCATGGTATTTCCAAATATGGCGTTTCAAGGTTTGTGTCTGGTTTTTTGGATTTGCTCACTTTAATGTTTTTGCAGAAATTTGCGATTAAGCCTTTGCATTTTTTTGGTCCGCTTGGTTTGCTGGCTTGCCTTGCAGCCACGATTGTTTTCGGCTATTTTGGGGTTGAATGGGCTGTTTCAGGCGAGTTAAGGGTTCGTCCTTTGCTTGTTTTGGCAGGTTTTACCTTTGTTTCTGGCGTTCAATTTATATCGCTTGGCTTGCTTGGCGAAATGCTGAATTCAAAACTGCAGTCACGCGCGTCGTTGCTAGCGCCCGTCCAAAACGCAGCGAACGCTAGCTGATAAAGCTTTGTCGCGTGCATATCTGATTACGTCGCTGTGGTCGTATCCCATGTACCAGTGGTAGGCAAAGTTGTCAACGTAATACTCTGTTGCGCTCCACCATCCGCCGCTGTATTCAATGCTGCTGAAACTGCCATCCGAGCGGTCGCCTCCGCCGGCTGGAAGAGCTGCAAAGCCAAGCTCGTCTGTTCCGCTGGGGCAATTATTATGCTCTCTGTATTTAATTCCGCCTTGGTTGTCTATTTCTACTGTCATGTATTTATCGCCGTTGCAGTAAAATCGGTCAATTTTCCAACCCTCGCTGGCTTTAAGCTTGTTCCCGGCAACTTCTTTGCCACCGGCAAAATCTATAAGCCTCTGCCATTCCGCATCGCTGGGCAATCGCCAGCCTCTGGGGCAAGCTTTTTTTGCCTCGTCCCAATCGTAGAGCCTCCCATGCGTTCTAGAGCAAACTTTTGCGTTTCTCTTTTTTTCTTTATCGCCATAGCATAAACCGATATATCCGTCTTCGCCATGGTAATCCAAATTCTGTGCCATCCAAGTTTGGCAGCCTATTCTAACAATCTTGTACTTT
>WRMM01000191.1 GCA_009777135.1 Candidatus Fibrimonadales bacterium | reverse complement strand
ATCGTAAAAAAAATAATAGACCTGCACGAAGGCAAAATCTCTGTGAAAAGCGAATCAGGCAAAGGCACGTCATTTTGCATAGAGATACCTTTTGCTTGACACGCTTATAGAAAATTTCTTGACAATCGTTGGAGAAGTTTAACCTTTGAGTGCTGGCTCGGATTTTCTATATTAGCCGTAGCGCGGATGTGGTGGAATTGGTAGACACGCTAGATTCAGGTTCTAGTGCTGGCAACAGCATGAAGGTTCAAGTCCTTTCATCCGCATTAAGAGAGCTTCTTCTGGTGGTTTATTATGCTCGCCAAATATGCCGCTCCAAAGCCATTGTCAATGTTTACCACGCTCACACCGCCTGCGCATGAGTTGAGCATTGAAAGCAACGCAGCTACGCCGCCAAAGGAAGCTCCGTAGCCAACGCTGGTGGGAACGCCTATAACAGGGCAATCGGCCAAACCGCCAATAACGCTGGTGAGCGCACCTTCCATGCCAGCTACCGAAACAATAACCTGCGCATCCATAATAACGTCAAGATGAGAAAAAAGCCTGTGAACGCCGGCAACGCCAACATCATATAAACGAACAACCTCATTGCCAAGAGCCTCAGCTGTTAGCGCAGCTTCTTCTGCTACTGGCATATCGCTTGTGCCCCCAGTAGCAACAATGATTTTCCCTATGCCACTGGGCTTGGGAATTTCACCAATTATGCCTATTTGCGCAATCTCATGATATTTCAACGAGAGTTCTTTTTTTGCAAACTCAGCTGCCTCGGACGTTAAGCGGGTTATCAAAACTAATTTCTGCCCCCTGTCCACCATGGATTTTGCAATGCCCGCAATCTGCTCAGGCGTTTTTCTAGCTCCGTATATAACCTCGGGAACGCCTCGTCTCAATTCACGATGATGGTCAACCTTTGCGTAGCCCAAATCCTCAAAAGGCTCAGTACGCAATTTCTGCAACGCATCTTCGGGCGAAATTGCGCCCAACTTTATTTCTTTTAAAAGAGATAGAATTTCTGGTCTATTCATAGCAAGCTAATCCCCAAATAAGAACGAGTAAATAAAAAACTTTGCCAAGCATTATAATAATATAGAAACGCTGATTAACTCAAACTTAATGCTCTGGGTGTGGGGAATATCACAAAAAAACGACAAAAAACACAAAAATGTATCATAAAATCATTTTTTTTGTATCATTTGAGAAAAAATTATCTATATTATAATCGTATGCCAAGCGTTTTTGCTTATTCCGATTACCGCACATTTATGTGCGAAGCCTTTGCCGAAAAAAAGGCTTCGTCTCGCTTTTCTTGGCGGGAATTCGCAAAAAGAGCCGGCTACGCCTCCCCTGTTTTCTTAAAATTGGTTGCAGAAAAAAAGAGTTCCCTAAGCACAGAAGGCATTGAAAGAGTCGGTTTGGCACTAGGTTTGACCGATAAGGAACAAGATTTTTTCAGGCTTTTAGTCGCCTTTACCCACGAAACAAACAACGCAAAAAAACAAAAACTTTTCAACGAAATGCGTAAAATTGCCGAGCTTTGCAAAGGGCAAATCGTAGAAGCGAATTTATATGACTATTATAAGGAATGGCATCATTCCGTGATACGGGAATTAGCCGCAAACGTATCATCAGAAAGCGAAATTTCCAAATTACTGGTTCCCAAAATTCCCATGCCGCAGGTAAAAGCCTCCATTGCCCTTTTGCTAAAATTAGGCCTGCTGGAAAAAGATTCCGAAGGCAGCTACCGCCAAACAAACAAACATTTGACCACTGGCGAAAACGTAAGCTCAATGGCAGTTCGCAAACATCACGAAAATATGGCAAACCTCGCAGTCACGGCTTTAGAAAGAATTTCAAAAGAAGAGCGAGATGTTTCTGGCATAACAATGGGCTTGTCTAAAAAAGGCTTTGAAGCCGTAAAAGCAGAACTGGCAAATTTCAGGCGTAGAATAAAAGAAATAGCAATGCAAAGCGAAAACGAAGAAGAATCTGTATATAGAATGAATTTACAGCTGTTTCCGCTTTCAAAAACAACCCGCAAAAAGGAGGGCAAAAAGTGAAAAAGTTTTTGTTTACTGCATTACTCGCATTATTGGCATTTTCTTGCTCGGCAAATAAAACAACGCCCGCGCCCGCAGTTGCTGGCGGCACAAGCGAAGAAACCAATGCCCTTGCCCGCAATGAGGTTTTGTCTGTTATTGGCAGAGACGGCCAAAGCAAAACCGCGCTCGCTTTCAATCCGAGCAGCTACCTGGCTTCGGAATACGGCGGAAAGTTTGCGCAGGTAAGATCTTTTGAAATCAGCGCATGGCTCAAAATAGACAGCCTGCCAGAAAAGTCTGCAATGCCGCATAATTTGATAGGCAAATTCAATGCAAAAGATGCTGCATTGCCCTCGGAATTCAGCCTTTCTCTTTTGAATGGCGCATGCGGAACGGAAGTTCCCACCTTTGCTTTCTTTTTAACTGATGAAAATTCCGCTTTTGACTGCAAGCAAGCGGTTTTATCAAAAGAACCTGTTAAAGCAGGCTCATGGATTTTAGTAAAGGCAAAATGGGACGGCCGTTATTTAACGCTTTTTCAAGACGGCGTTACGGTAGCCAGAGAAGAAAAAATTTCGCCAGTTTTGCCATATTCCAGATTGCCGGTTTATCTGGGCAAATCGCAAATTTCTTTTGCAATTGACGGACTTTCACTTAACACGGAGGCGCTATGACCATAGACGAAAGCATTTACGAAGCAGAAGATGCAGTGTGCATATCCAATCACTCCGGTCGCATATTAACTGCCAATAATCAGTTTTGCAAAATGTTTGGCTTTGAGCCAAGCGAAGTCAAGTGGCATTATTTGTGCGATTTATACCGCTACGAAGACGAGCTTAACCGCATTTTGCAAAATATTCCGGAGCACGACGATATTTTGCAAACCAAAATGCGCGGCAGAACCGGCCGCAGCTTTCCCTGCATACTAACCCGACGCGCAACAAAATCCTTGGAAGGAATACCGCTTTTGATGCATTATGTTCAGAGAGTGTAATTTTTGCAACTCAATTTATAGCCACCACCTTGCCCTTCAAAACCAGCCTGCCGCCCGCCTTTATCGAAATATTCCCGGGTGCGGAAATGCTTAAACTCTTTTTGCTATCATCCAAGGTGATTTTTATCCCCTTTCCAGCCTGCAGAACATTTTTGCGTTTTCCTTTTAAAAGCATCTTTTCGCTTGCGGTTATTGAAACATTCTTTTTAGCACCCATATTTATGTTGGTGCCAGAATCGCCTAGACCAAGCCTTGTTTTGCCGGTTCTCATAGAGATACTCTCAGAAGCCTCCATTTCTACGCTGCCTTTGGATTCGTTTTTGCCCTTTGGAGCATTTTTTTGCGTGCCTTGCGGCGGAGCAATCTCTTTCATATTGATTTTTGTTTTGCCAACATGGGCAGAGATATTTTTTGGAGCCTCCATTTTCAAAGAACCGGTTTTTCCATCCATAGAAAGCTTTATTCCCTTTTCGGATTTTATAGAAACATCATTGGGAGCTTCCATATCTAAACTGCTTGTTAAATCGTTAAGCACAAATTTTATTCCGCTTGAAGTTTTGAGAATGTTTTGAAAGGAATTTATGCCTGCAACAGGACCTTTGTGCTCATCTCTGGGGATTGCTCCCAATGCGATTGGCTTGTCTATATCGCCGTTTTCAAAGGCTATTAAAACAGGAGTGTCTTTGCGGAGCGGAAAATGAACGCCAAAGTCTTCGCCAGCAAAGCTTTGAGCCAAATGCACAGGAAGGCTGCTTGTCATGCCTTCGTTTTCTTCGTCAAAAGGCATGCGAACAATGTAGCGGCCCTGCGAATCTATGGACGCAAAAGAGCCTATAAAGCCCTCGGTTCTGGCTACAATAACGCCGGGAATTTTTGGTTTTTCCTTGCTGCTTGGCAATGAATGTAGAGCGCGCTTTGAAAAAGCCGCTATCTGGCACGTGTAGCCATCATTCTTATTTTTTAGCCCAAATGCCGCTTCTTGGCTGCCGCTGTGGTATGCGGAACAAACTATAAAAGTTTCGCCAAAAGCATTAAATGCCTGGCCCGGCCTTAGCGGAGAATGTCCGTAACCAAAAAAGAAATTCCCGCCCTCATTCATCTCCAAGCGGCATTTCACCAAGTTCAAATCAGAACCGGCAAATTCACCGCTATCGCTAATAACCAATTCGCTTCTGTCTTTGCCGTGCTTAACAAATTCAATAATTCTGCAATCTTCCAAAAGTCTTTGCAAAAAAGCCAAATCGCTTTCGTTATACTGAATTTTAAAATCCACTTCATAAAAAGAGCTTAAATCGCACTTTGCATTTGAAACTCCAGCTTTGCTCAAAGTGGAACGGATAATCGTTTCTGCATCGCTCTCGCAATAAACCGCATATTTTTTCTCTTTATCCAAGGAATGCCTAAGCGTTTTTACATTAAATACAGCCCTTGAAACCCCAGCTCCCTGCTCTGCGGAGCATCCCGTTACTGTGCCGTTGAAAAATTCTTTTTTGCCTTCAAACTCAAAAGAAAAATTTGCCTCTTTGCCAATAGATTTAGCCAAACTGCCAGAGGTTGTGAGAAAATCAACGGAAAGCTGGTCGTCGCCGTAAATTCCCTCAAGCAAATTAAAAGAAAGCACAGCGGGCTTTCCAGCAAAACCTCCTACCGATAAATTGAATAAAGATGAATTGAACACTTAC
>WRMM01000190.1 GCA_009777135.1 Candidatus Fibrimonadales bacterium | reverse complement strand
TATACAGTCTCTTTGGATGATAATGGCCAGCTTGTAATAAATGGCGGCGCTAATTCGCAGCATATTTACAATTTGCAAGTAACTTCCAGCAATCCTGAAAGCGCTTCTTATGTAAATACTGCCTTTTATTTTGCTTCTCATATAGGCCCAGAAGTAGATAATTATCCAGAGGCTTTGAATGTAAGTTCCGGTCTTCTTTTGCGCCCGGCAGAGCAATTTGATTTTATGTCAAATTTAAGAGACGAAAATGGACGTGCCCTGTATCCAGGGCTTGAAGAAGGCGATCCTATAGATGTTTTTGGTTCAGTTGGAAAAATTAACATAGAAGATGGAAAATCAGATCCTCTGACATTTATACCGCAATATCAAGCTGATGGATTTACTCTAAATGATGGTGCAACTCTTTTGGATGATCTTTTGGCAAAAATAAGGAATGATTTCAGGATACCTGCGGTATATGTTGACAGGGATGGAAGTCATATTTCAAGCGTTAGTTTGAATGCAACTGGAGCTGATAATGGAATGCCTGCTGGTTCCATTGTGATTTACGGAGCAAAGGGAAAGGATTTCCAAATAAATAACTTGACTATCCAGGCGTTGAACTCAAATTCAAACCAAGTTTCTCCATTGCACTTTAATAACGCAATGGGCGTTACTGTAAAGAGAACAGCAGAAGATATTGAAACGCCTGAAGTTGTGATTTCTGTTTATGATGAAGCTGGCGCAGAACATTCTTTGACTATCCGCTTTATACACACTGGCAGAGCCGGTGAATGGGAGTGGGTGGCAAGTTTTGCGGGCCAAGAAATGATTACCCCAGGCAGTGGCACAGGCAAGGTGACTTTTGGCCAAGATGGAACTGTTAGCTCATGGATATTTGACAATGGCGGTTCGCATTTGATAGTTGATCCGCGAAATGGCGCAAACACCATGCGCATAAGCTTGAATGTTGGCGGTCCTGGCAATTTTAGAGGCATCACTCAGTTTGAAGGTGCTTCAACAATTAATACAACTGGGCAAGACGGCTATCCAACGGGTAATTTGATTGAGGTTTCCATAGATGAATTTGGTCTTGTAGAAGGCGCATTCTCAAACGGAACTTCTCGCGCAATAGCCCAAGTTATGGTAGTTGATTTCGCAAATCCGGGCGGTTTATTGGGCTTGAGCGACAGCGTTTACACAACCTCGGCAAACTCAGGCGACCCAATTTGGGGGCTTCCGCTAACGCAAAGTTCCTCAGCAATAAAGCCAGGCGCATTGGAAATGTCCAACGTTGATTTAGCAGGCGAATTCACCAACATGATTACCACGCAAAGAGGTTATCAGGCAAACAGCCGAATAATAACGGTGAGCGACGGAATGTTAGAAGAGCTGGTTAATTTGAAACGTTAGGTTAGTTAACGCTGATTTCCCATGTCCCAGAGCAAGTTAATCAGCGTTTGCATTAACGTTCACCTTAATAACGCTCAGCGTTCTGGATTCTTGTTCGCTAATGCCTAAAAGCCCGCTGTAAATTGTATAGGGGCTTACGGTTGCGCCTTGCTCGTTGCATTTGATTGTGATGTGCAGAGCATTTTCTGCTTCGCTGATTGAAAGAATGTGCTCGTTTAGATTTATGCTTTGGCCCCTGTGATTCAAAACTGAGGGCAATTCGTTTTTTTCTTTTTTTTGCGGCAAGCCGCTTGGGTATTCGCCCAACATGCAATAATCCATAGACACAGGGAAATTCGCAGAAAGTTTGCCTTGCAGCGGTTCAATGGAAACAATTTCCAAACCTCTGGGGAAGCATTTGTTTAATTCCGCTTTGCTGCTTTGCTCCAATTTTTCCAAAAGCTCAATTGAAATTATTTCGCAAAGAGACTCCAAGCCAAGAGGCAAAGCGCCCGTGTTTGCAATGCGAGGCTTTGGGCTAAAGCCCTCGCTGAATTTGATTGGAATTCCAAGGCGAACAAAGGCGCGCTCAAAAAATGAAAGGGTGTTTTGATGCGGCAAAAAACGGCTGTTGCCCATTTTTCTGAACACGATTTTATATGCAAAAATTTTAGTTTTTATTTCTTTAGAAGCTCTGGAACCAGCAATATGCTTTTCGGGGGCTTTGCCCAAAACCGTGTCTTTTCCATTGCCGGGAATCCCACACGCCAAGCACTTGCCATGCTTGCAATTTTCAACCTGCTCTAAATCATGAGCGTTTTTCCACTCCCTTTGCAAAAATTTTTTGCTCACTCCCGCGTCTATAATGTCCCATGGCAAATTTTCTTCCAAAGCAAATTCTTCAAAAACCCATGAATCGTCATAGCCAAAATCTTTGCGGATAATTTCCCATTCCTCAGGGTTCAAATGCTTGCTGTCGCTTTCAAAAATCAACCCTCTCTTATAAGCCTCGTAAATCAAGGGAGCAAGATTGCGGCTGCCTTTGCTGTAAATAGCCTCCAAGTGAGCGGTTTCCCAAGAATTCCACGAAACTTTTACATTTTTGTGCTTAAAAAATCTGTCCCTCAAAATTTTGATATGAGCCAAGGCTTTTTCTTTGTTTGCAAAGGAAGCCCATTGAAGCGGAGTCCATGCTTTGGGAATAAAAATTCCAACGCTCAAATTTATCAAGCATTTTTTGTTATAGCTCAAAAGCCGTTCTATAAGCTTTGCCAAAGCCAAAATATCCTCTTCCGTTTCGGTGGGAAATCCTACCATTATGTAGAGTTTTATTTTATTGAATCCGTTTTGAAACGCGCTTTCCACGGCATGTTCAATATCCGCATTCGTTATGGTTTTGTTTATGAATTTTCTGAGCCGCTCCGAGCCTGTTTCTGGCGCAAATGTTGCGCTGCGACCGCCCTTCAGCGCATAAGTTTTTTTTGCAAGGCTGCTGCTAAAACTGCTAACTCTGAGCGAAGGCAGGGAAACATCAATGTTGCTGAAAAAAGGGTCGGCAATTAGGGAATCCAGCATTGGTTCAACAGGGGAGTAGTCCGCTGTGGAAAGCGAGAGCAATCCTAGCTGGCGGTCTCCAGTCGCTTTGAGCCCTTCTTTTGCAATGTCCAAGGCGGTGTCTGCGTCAAGCTCTCTGGTTGGCCTGTACCAGTAGCCCGCTTGGCAAAAACGGCAGCCTTGAGTGCAGCCTCGCATCACTTCCACGCAAAAGCGGTCGTGCACCAGCGGCATGTTTGCTATCAAAGTTTGCGTTGGCAAAAGCTCTTTTGTCAGTTTTTCAACATAAGTTCTTTTCACAGAGCCTGTATTTTTGTGAATTTCCGGCACATAAAAGCCTTCCAAATTTGCAACTTCTTCCAAAATTTCTGCTCTGTTTTTCCCAGCTTTTTTTGCTTTGCCAATCAATCTCAAAACTTTTGGCGTTGCAATTTCGCCGTCTCCAATGCAAAGGCAATCAAAAAAATCAGCTATAGGCATTGGGTTTGCCATCGCAGGTCCGCCCGCTATTATTATGGGTTCATCTTCTTTTCTGTTTGCAGCAAAAGCGGTAATTCCCGCAAGTTCCAGAACGTAGGGAATATTTGTAAAATTAAGCTCAGTCTGCATAGTTATGCCCACTGCATCAAAACTTTTCACCTCGCTAAAAGAAGCATGGGTATAAAGCAAAACGCCATTTTCCCTCATCAGCTTTGCCATATCATGCCAGGGAGCAAAAGCAACCTCGCAAAACAAATCCTCTTCTTTGTTCACAGCGTTGTATAAAATCCGCATCCCATTGTTAGACATCCCAATTTCGTAAAGATCCGGAAAAATCAGAGCCATATCCGCCAAAACCCCATCCCTGTCTTTCAAAACGCTATTAGCCTCGCCGCCCATATAACGAGCCGGACTTTCAACAAAAGTCAAAATTTTGCCAAGCCGCTCTTGTAATTCACTCTCAACTCTCAACTCTCAACTCTCAACTAATCATCATCGCTCATCGGCAATTCTTTCAACAGAACCAAATCTCCGCCGTCCATCTCTATGTAGCCGTTTTTTTCTAGATTTGCCAATTCTCTGTTTACTGTTTCTCTTGTGGTGCCGCTCATTTCTGCCATTTGTTGCTGGGTTGGGCGATTTTTCAGCACCGTTATGGCTTTGCCTTTTCGCAGAATTTTTATGCCTCTTTCTTCCATAAATAGCATTATGCAAGATTTTATTCGCTTTTTGATGGTGCTCATGGAGAGGGCTGCTATTTGCGCATAAGCTTTGTTTAATTTTTTTGTTGTTTCTCTTAAAAATGCAAGCAATAATTCTGGATAGTTTTTTATTTCATTTATAAAATCCTTTCCTTTGAATATAATCACCGTGCATTGGCTTTCGGCTTTAAGCGAGATGGAGCTTTTGGCGTTTTCGCTGAAAAGCTGTATTTCGCCGAAAAAATCCCCAGCATCAAGCAAGTTCAAAAGATTATTTCTAGACTTTTTTGCATCATAAAAAACCCTAGCCTGCCCCTTTGCAATAAAAAATACGGTTCTGCGAGCATCACCCCCAAGCATAATAGTTTCTTCGCTTTGAAAGCTTTGAACCATGGCAATCCGCTCGAATTTACTTAAAATCGCATCGTTCAAACCGCTAAAAAAACTCACCTTGCGAAGCAAATCCCCCGTGCTAGGCAGCAAATAAGGCTCTTTTTGTATATCATTCTTTTTCACTTGCGTAAATATAGTAATCGCTGATTAAGTCGCTTTGGGTTTGGGGTATGGGGTATAGGGTATGGGGAATTTCACAAAAAACGGCTTAAATTCGCTAAAAAGGGCATATTTTTG
>WRMM01000189.1 GCA_009777135.1 Candidatus Fibrimonadales bacterium | reverse complement strand
TAAAGCCAGATGAAATTTTATGGGAAGATGGATGCGCTAAATTCCGCATATCGCGCACGTGGTTTAAACTTTCGGTTCCTGGAGTGCACAATGTGTATAATGCTCTTGCGGCTATTGCCGTTGGCGAATTGTTTAGAATGCCAAAAAGCGTGATTGCAGAAGCCCTTTCAGAAGTAAAAGCCTACGATATGAGAACGCAGATTTTTGAAGAAAACGGAATTAAGGTTATATCCGATTGCTACAATGCAAATCCGCATTCAATGAAAATGTCTTTGCAAACTCTTGCCAACTTGCCTTGCAAGGGCCGCAGAATCGCGGTTTTGGGAGATATGAAGGAACTTGGCTCTCATAGCAGGGAATATCACAGAGAAATAGGCTCAATGCTGCAGGAATTGTCTGTAGATTACTTGGTAGCAATAGGAAACGAAGCGGTGGAATATTGCAAAGGAGCGGAGAAAGCAGGTTTAAAACCCGTTAGAATAAAATATTTTGAAGATAAGCAAAGCGCTATAGAAGCTTTGAAATTTTTAGTTCGGGAGAACGATGCTGTTTTGGTAAAGGCGTCTCGTTCAATGAAATTGGAAGAAGTGTGCAGCAGCTTGCTGGAATCGGAGGCTGTTTAATGAACCTTGTGTTCGATTATTTCCATAATTTATCGGAAAGAATAAGGTTTGGCAAATGGCAGCTTTTGCTGCTCCCAGTTTTATTTTCCATTATTGGAATTTACATAGGAATAAGCACTTTAGAAAAAGATTCCATTCCGTTTAAAAGTTTTGCGGTTGATAATTTGCTTTTGCCGCTTCTCTTTTTTGCGGTGGGTTTTTTATTGCCTGTGTCAATATGGCGGCGCTATGCAATTCGCTTTTCAAATGGGCAGGGTATTTTGTGGAATAAAGAAGGTTTGAGCTTGGCTTCTTTTCTGCTTATGTTTGCCGTGGTTTTGCAATTTTTTGCTATATGGGGAGATAAATCCTGGGATAAAATTCCAATTGCCAATAAAGAGCTAGGCTCAAGGGCATTTTACACGGAAGCGCAAATACTTGCCGTAGAAGACGGAGTGCTTAACACTTCAAAGAAAAATGCCATAACTCAGCTAAGAAGGCAGTTGTCTATTTTTTCAAGACCCTTTCAGGTTGGAGAATTTGTGAAAATTTTTCTTATGATTTTTGCGGCAAAGGTTTTTACGGATATGAGAGCAAGAAACCAATTCACGCTAGGCAGGGAATTTTTTCTTTTTCCGGTTTTGACAGTTTTGCCTGTTGGATTTTTTACTTTTCTTATGCCGAATTATTCAATGCTGATTATTTATTCGCTTATAGTATTTTTTATGCTGTTTTTGCAGGAGATGGATTTTAAACCTCGTTTGGTGCTTGTAACTATTTTGGCAATTCCTATTCTTATGGCTTCTTACGTGTCTAATTTAGAAGCAGACAGCAAGGTTTTAGACCGCCATGGCGTTAACAGAGTTAGAGCTTTTTTCCATGAAAGCGAATCTGGCAATGACCAGCAAAATGAAGCTTTGCAGGCTTTGGCAAATGGCAGAATCATAGGCAAGGGCTTGGATAAGGGAACCATAAAGCACCGCTTGTATGGAGCGCGCAATGATTTTGCCTACAGCGTTTTGGGCGAGGAGCTTGGAATATGGCTAATGCTCCCGATTACGGTTGCCATGGCAGGATTTTTGTTTGCCTGTTTCTGGGTTGCGGCGAGTATTGAGCCTGTAGATAAAAATGCAATGCTTGCACAAAATATAGCATGGGGCATAGCTATAATTTTTTCTTTGAATATGCTTTTTCATATAGGGGTTAATTTGAGATTGCTCCCTGCCACGGGGCAGCCTTTGTCTTTTGTGAGTTCTGGCGGAGCAAATTTGATGATGAATTTTTTTCTTATGGGAATGTTGGTTCAAATATCTTCGCTGATAAAGGATAAAACGCAATGAAAACTATTTTTTTTGTATGCGGTGGCACCGGTGGACATGTGTTCCCTGCGGTCGCTATTGCCGAGGCTATTCAGAATTTGGATAATTCATTCAAAATAGTTTTTGCTGGCCGAGCTGCACCGTCCATGGAAGAAAAACTGCTCTCTTCTAAATATGATTATCGGATAATTAAGGCGGTTCCTTTAGCGAGAAATAGCATAAAGCAAAATTTATTGCTGCCTTTCAATTTGCCGTCTTCTGTGCTGATTGCATTAAAACTGCTGAAAAAAGAAAAGCCCAAATTCATTGTTGCAACTGGAGGCTATGTAGCTTTGCCGGTTATGCTCGCTGCAATTTTAAGAGGAATCCCTTTTTACGCTGTAGAGCCGAATGCCGTTATGGGCGTTGCAAATAAAATATGCGCAAAATTCGCAAAGAAAATTTACGTGGCATCCAAAACTTTGGGAAATCCGGTTCGCAAAATGCCGGAAAATTTACCGCCTCCGGAAATTTTTGCAAACAATAAAAAATTCCGCATTTTGATAACGGGCGGTAGTCAGGGCGCTCTTGGCATAAACAAAAAAATAGAGCAAATTTTGGACAGAATTTCTGCAAACGAAAATTTATCCGTTGTTTGGCAGGCTGGGGCACGGCATGCAGATGCTCTTGCAGAAAAATACAATGGCGTAAAAAATGTTTGCATAACCGCTTTTCTGGATAATATTTACGCTTATATGCTGAATGCAGATTTGATAATTTCTCGCTCTGGCGCTTCAACCCTTGCGGAGATTTTGGCGTTTGGAAAAGCTTCCGTTCTTTTGCCATTCCCTTATGCAACGGCAAACCATCAGGAGCATAACGCAAGAGCAGTGGAAAAAGAAGGCGCAGCATTTGTGGAACTAGACAAAGAAGAAAATGCTCTTTGGGAAAAAATAACGGATTTGATGAATGATAGAGAGAAACTGGATGGCATGTGCAAAAAGGCACGTGAACTTGGCGAGTTGAATCGCAGAGCAGCTAGCGACATTGCGGAGGATATATGCTCGATTTAGGCAAATTCATACCGAATAAACGCATACGCAAAATTCATTTTATAGGAATAGGCGGCGCGGGAATGAGCGGCATAGCAGAGGTTCTTTACCATAATGGCTTTGAAATTAGCGGTTCCGATATGCAAGAAAGCGCGCAAACAGGATATTTGCAAAATTTGGGCGTTAAAGTATTTATAGGGCACAAAGCGGAAAATGCCGCAGAAGCAGAAATTATAGTTTATTCCTCAGCGGTTAATGCAGAGAATCCTGAAATGCAGCAGGCAAAGGAACTTGGCATTCCAATTATTCGCAGAGCAGAAATGCTCGGTGAGCTTATGCGCTTGAAATATACCTTGGCAGTAGCGGGCACGCATGGAAAATCAAGCACAACTTCTTTGGCAGGTTCAATTTTGGAAGCCGCAGGCGAAGACCCAACGGTTATAGTTGGAGGCATTGTGCTGGGAAAAGGCTCAGGAACAACCGTGGGCAAAGGTTCTTATTTGGTTGCAGAATCCGATGAATTTGACCACAGCTTTTTGCAAATGATGCCCAGCTCGGCAATAATAACAAATATAGATGCAGACCACTTGGATACCTACAAAGATTTGGACGATATAAAAAACGCTTTTGTTGAGTTTGCAAACAAAGTTCCATTTTATGGGCAAATAGTTTTGTGCATAGACGATGTTGGCTGCCAAAGCATTTTATCAAGGCTAATCAAGCCAGTGATAACTTATGGTTTTAGCCCGCAGGCAATGTATAGCGTAAAAAACTGCCGTTATTTTGAGAGCGGTTCGGAATTTTCCGTTTACCGCAAAGGCGAGCTGCTTGGCGAATTTTCAATTCGCCTTTTGGGCAAGCACAATGTTCAAAATGCGGTTGCCGCTCTTGCCTTGGCAACAGAAGAAGCAATTCCTGTGGAAGTTTCCAAAAAAGCTCTTGCCGCATTTAGTGGCGTTAAAAGAAGAATGGAATTTAAGGGAGAGGTAAAAGGGGCGCTGGTATTTGACGATTACGCTCACCACCCTACAGAGGTTGCCGCAAGCCTTTCTGCTTTGAGAAATTCTTTCCCAGACAGACGCATTATAGCGGTGTTTCAGCCGCATTTATATTCTCGCACAAAAGACCACGCAGAGGAATTTGGAACGGTTTTTGGAAACAGCGATATTCTTTTGGTATGCGATATTTACGGAGCCAGAGAAAAACCCATAGAAGGCGTTTCTGGCAAACTCATTTTTGATTATGCTCATGCGAGAGGGCATAAGAATGCGCATTTTATTGGCGAAAAAGAAAACGCTTTGGAATTTTTGGCTAATCAAATTAAGGATGGAGACTTGATTGCAACAATGGGCGCAGGGAACATAACTTCTCTTTCTGCAAAAATTATGGAGATAGCTTAAATGCTCGGATACCATAAAAGAAAAAGAGAACAGGCTATTGAAGGCTGGATTTCAAAAAGAAAAACAGCTGTCAAAAATTATTTGCTAAGCCGCAAAAAACGCATTGCATGCCTATGTATTTTGCTCATGTTTTGCATCGGGGCTTTTGCATACGTTTTGCCAAGCGTAACATCAGACCAGTTCAGGCATTTTTCAAAAATAACGCCTAAAAATTTAAACAGGCTTTCTGCAGATGCCTTTAGAAAGATAATAGGTTATGACTACAGCGAAGAAATTTACCCAAAAGATACCGCTGAAATTCGCATTCGCCTAGAAGCCAGCAATATGATTTTTGGAGGCGTTCAATTTGCCGTTAAGTGGTTTCCCTATTATGAGCTTGAAATAGAATTTACAGAAGCCAGCCCGCTTTTTGCCCTTATGCCCCAACGCTTGGATTTTTTGCCTGT
>WRMM01000188.1 GCA_009777135.1 Candidatus Fibrimonadales bacterium | reverse complement strand
CAATAAGATAAAACGGGAATACGCGACAATTCTATTTTTGCCAAAAAGCCAAGGGACCTTTGCACAGAAACCAGCACAGCAGGAATATCTGCAAAGGAATTATGATTTGCAATAACAATAACAGGACGAGTCCAATCCACCTTTGCCAAATTCTCCCGACCTTTCACATCCAAATCTACGCGCAAAACCCGCAAACAGTATTTTGCCCACGATAAAAGCAATTCATCCAGCCATGTCTTTGCCGTGCTGCTTTTAAAAAAACTTTGAAACAAATAAATCGGAATATGTCTAAGCATATAGAGTATAACTCTAGTTGTAACAATAACTCTAAAAATCGAAACTGGCATTCCTGTTCCTTTGCTAAATTCCTTTTCTCTGCAGTATTTTAAAAAACGAGACTCCTTAAAATTTTCAAGCTTGCCTTTAAAATACCGCTGCCTGCAATATAAAAAAATTAAATGCGCTTCTGCTCTTGTGACCCCTACATAAAAAAGCCGTTTTTCTTCGCCCAGCTGTTTTCTTTTTTCCTTGAAATCCTTAGGCAGTTCTCCAGGGCTTAATTTTTCTGCAAGACCGCAATAAAAAACAACTGGATATTGCAAACCTTTGGAACTATGAATAGTCTCTATATGCACTCCCTCAATTCCTCTTTCCTTGAGAGCAAGCTCATAATACTCGCACTGGCGGTTATAGCGTGAGAGCAGGGCAAAGTCGCTCCATTCCATTGAATATTCTTCTTTCAAAAACCTAATCTCATAAACTAGCCTCAAAATTTCCTCTTCTGCAGTTTGCGAAACCCAAACTTCGGGTTTTCTGTTCTCTTTGAAAAGCGGATACGGACGTTGCGCTCCGGCTCTCAAATTTTTTCTGAACGCCAAGGGCTTGTCTGTGAAAATTCTGTTTGCTGCTTCCAAAATATTGGCAGTGCTGCGGTAATTCCATTCAAGTTTTAAAACTTTGCAGTTGGGAAAATCTTTCTGAAACCTCAGAATATTCCCTATGTCTGCGCCGCGAAATCCGTAAATAGCTTGGTCATCATCGCCCACGGCAAAAAGATTTTTGCCATCGCCCAAAATTGCCCGAACAAGCCTGTATTGCGAGGGGTTTATATCCTGATATTCGTCTATTAAAATTTCGTTCCAAAGGCTTTGGCAAAACTGGCGAACCTCGCTGAACTCCGACAATAAACGAATTGAAAGCCAAATCAAATCTTCAAAAACAATTGCCGCGCTATCAAAAACGCTTGCCTGCAATTTTTCCAGCTTGTCTTTTTTTGCTTTTATTTCTGGGCAAAAAAGATTTTCTCTAACAATGGAACCAGCTTTCAAACCTTGCTCAACCAAGGATTCTTGCCAGTCAAAATCGCTTTGCTCTTTAGGCATTGGAGCTTTGGCAAACCCTATTCTTTTCCAGTTTTCAATGCCGCTGATTTTCATTCTCAAAATTCTGAGCGCAAGCGAATGAAATGTGCATAGCAAAGCCTCAGAGTCAGGAGCAAGCTCCTTCACCCTTTCATCCATTTCTGCAGCAGCCTTTGCCGTAAATGTAAGCGCCAAAATTTTGGACGATTCCACCCCTTGCCCAATTCTGTGCAAAATCCTCTTGGTTAAAACAGAAGTTTTCCCAGAACCCGCTCCCGCCAAAATAAGCAAAGGTCCTTCGTTTGCATGAGAATGCAAAACAGCCTGTTTCTGCTCCGAATTTAAACCTTTAAGAAGCGACAAAATAACCTCCCTAACATTAGCTTTCTTTCCCTACTTCTCTCTGAAATCAAAAATCAGCGGCAGATTTTCAGCGGCGTAGCTTGCCGGGAGCGGTGGCGCTTTTGTTATTTCTACCGCTCGCGTTGCAAGTCTGTCCCATACTCTGTTTCCAGAAGATGAACGCAAAACAACCTCGTTAATTTCGCCGTTTCTGGCAATCTGAAACTGAACGGAAGACCTTGTTCCTCTGGCAATCTCGGTTCCTGACGGCGGATTGAAATTTTGATATATAATTCTCACAAGCCTGTCTAAATACGCTCTCATTTCAGGATCCATTGTTATATTGCCAACAGCTCTGAGAGCCGGCATATCCATATCTCTGCTTCTGATGTCTGATGGCAAATCCATTGGCATTTCCATTGAAGGCTCTGGCGCAGGCGCTGGTGTTGGTTCTGCCTGAACAGGCTCAGGAACAGGTATAGGCGCAGGCACAGGCACAGGTGCAGGCGTTGGCGCAGGAATTGATTTAGGTGTTGGCGCAGGTGTTGATATGGGGGTTGGCGCAGGTGTAGGAGCTGGCGTTGGCGGCACAGGTTCTCTGGGAGTTCGAGTTGGGGCAGGGGCAGGCGATGGCGGCGGCGGAGCTACATTTACCATTTCAAAAAAAGGTATGGGAGGCGGAGCTTCTTTCTCTGGCTTTAACAGCACCGCTGCTATCAAGATAGCTAAAATTGAAACATGGAATAAAAACGATGCGGATATTATTGTCAAAAAATCGTTTTTTTCTTCGTAAAGACTAAGATGCATTAAAAGCTCCCGCTCAGCGCAATGCGATGTTCGCTGCCCATTCCCTCAATTAACATGCTATAGCTGTAATCCAAAACAAAACTCATATATTTGTAACCTGCGCCAGCAGAAAACAAACGATAGTATCCCGCTTTGGGCACATCTTCGTTGCTGTCAAAAATTGAGCGGGCATAACGAGCCACATCAATAAGTTCTCTCTGCATGCCTGCCCTTAAAAGCACAGGCTCTGCAAAATGATATTCCAACCCGAGCTTCCCTATTGCAGGCGAATAACGCGGAGCGGAACACTCAAAAAGCCAAGTGAGATTCTGGTTTGAGCGCCAAAATGCGCTGGCTGCCAATTCAGAAGCAAGAGCATAGCCATTGACTCCGCCTTTCACATAAGGGCGAATTTGCTGGCCCAAATGCCGCCCCATTAACCCAAAACCATAACGAGCCGAGCCAAAATTCCACAAAAAACCCCAGTCCATTGCAAGTCCCATTCCTGCTTGCGGCATTCTGCCATCTTCTGAATGTTCCGATAAGCGTTCCCATAAATATCTGCCAGTTATGCCAAAAGTAAAATGAGTCAATGGAAATGCAGCAGTTATAGCATAGTACTGCGCAACGGGATAACTTGATATGTCTTGTTTATCGCCCTCTTCATTATAATGCCAAACTTGGCCGTGATTCACAACGCCGTAAGTGTGCTGCATTCTGCCCATGGAAAGCGGGTGCGAAAAAACTGCAATTCCCTGGTCTTTTGCTAAGTCTCCGCCCTGCCATGAAAGGCCTGCCCCAAAGCCATCGCCTTGCAGCAATGCAGGGTTCATCAAAGCCGCTCCAAAATCCTGCGAGGGAAAAGCCGAGCCTGCGCCCTCAAAAGAAACTGTGCGCGGACTTTGCAAAAGCGTAGCCCAGCCAAAAACAGCCAAGCCCTCGTTTTCTTTGCCAAAATAAGCATTAGAAAAAGCAAAGAGCAAAAGCAGATGTAGCGTTAAAATGCGCATCTCATTCCTTCACGCTTATTTTTCCATTTTCGCTTATTAAAAGTTTAGTTTCTGGAATATCCAGTTCAGTCAGTTCTTTAATCCTTTTTATGCAAACACCTGCAGAGTCCAAGATAGGACGGCGCGCGCCTCTTTCGCCTTTTTGAATTGCGGAAAATATTTCGCCTTCAAGAAAATTGCCCTTTCTATCTGTTTTTATTTTTACTATTGGAGCATATCCGCTTATGCCAGAAATGCTTATGCCAGCATTGGTGGCAAAGTTTCCCAAGCTGTAGGCAATGAATTTCCCCTTGTAAAGGTCAATAGCTCTGGGAACATGCGGACCGTGCCCAAACACCATATCCGCTCCAGCATCTATTGCAAGGCGAGCAAACTCATAAGGATTGCCGCGATTTTCGCTATGGAACATCTCCGTTTTGCGTGAAACGCGCGAAGCGCCATCGCCGCCCTCGGTGCCTATATGCATGCTGACTATAACTATATCGGATTTTGCCTTTAATTCCGAAATCAAACGCTTTGCCTTTGCAGCATCATGAAAACGAACAGTTGCGTTATTCGGAGCAAACGCCGCAAATCCATAGCGAATGCCGTCTTTTTCAAGAACATACGTCTCTGCCAAGCCTTCAAGCCCGGCAAACCCAAGCCCAGCTCCTTTGAGAACTCGCATAGTGGCAGTTCGCCCCGGCTCACCGAAATCCCCAACATGATTGTTCGCAACGGACATCAAATCAAATCCCGCATCAACCAAATGCTTAGCATACCTCTCCGGCATCCTGAAATTGAAGCAAAGGCTAGGGTTTGAGCATTTTTTGGGAACTCCTCCCGAATCAAGGAAAACTCCTTCCAAATTGCCTATGGTTATATCTGCGCTCTGCAAAATCTCCTTTACGCTCTCAAATGTAAGCGCCCCATCTTGCGGCGGAAGCGAAGTTGCATCCTCGGGCCAATTCAAGCCCATCATAATATCGCCCACAGCCGCAAAAGAAATGGTATCTTTAGCGGCAAAGGCAGAAGCAGCCAGCAACAGGCATAAAATAATTTTTTTCATGTTAGAGGTAATATAGAAAATAACAAACTACCCTTGACAAGACGTTTTTTATTTTCTATATTTGAATACCCCTTTATTTAGGGAAAATTGCCCTGGAGGCAATTTGCTGTTTGGAAAGTAGAGAAAAGAACTTGGTAGGTGATGCGAACAACAATGATTTTATAGTCAGCAAACTTTTTGAAGAGTTTGATCCTGGCTCAGAACGAACGCTGGTGGCGTGTCTTATGCATGCAAGTCGAGCGAGCCGCTGGGGCAACTTGGTAGGCGAGCGGCGGACGGGTGAGTAACGCGTGA